>NZ_DBHLDX010000044.1:0-16155 GCF_057312375.1 Fretibacterium sp. | reverse complement strand
CGGCCGAGAACCTGAAGGAGCCCTTGTCGTTGGGAACCCCCACCTGGTAGTCGAGCCCAGCAGAGGAATCCTTCTGTATCTTGTTGGGTGCGGCGATAAAGAAGCCAACCTGGCTCGTTCCCGCCACATCGACCGACGCGCCGAGGAACATCTCGGAAAAGCCCTTTACCGTGAGGTCGTTCTCCCCTTCGACGCTTACATCCCCCGACTCCAAAGTCGAAGCCGCGTATTTGATGAAGAAGTCGGTCCTCAGAATAGGAGGAGGGATGGCAGCCGAAGCCGGCTTACCCTCAAACGTGATGGCGGCCAGAGCCAACACAAACAGCAGCGACACAACTTTAAACTGCCTCAAACGCTTTGTCATGACGAACAACACTTCCTTCCTTTTCGGTCTTCTCCAGGCTCCTCGGGTCCGGCGCCGTGACAACGCCTCGCGTCCGCAGCGGCGCCCGTCCCTCGTTTGGCCATTCCTCTGCCCGTTCCCGGGAGGCGTACACGAACCTCCCCGTAGAAATGAGAGCCTGCGTTCAAATTAGGATATCATGTTACCTTGCAAAAGAATGTTCCGTTCTTGCCCTTTTCCTGTTCCGTTATTGACTTTTTAGGAGGAAAGCTTGGGTGTCCGGGAGGCTTCGTCGAGGGATTTTTTGCGGTATTCGGTGGGAGAGAGCCCGGTCTTCTGGCGGAACACGCGCGCGAAGTGGCTGGGGTTGGGAAATCCGCAGAGCTCCCCCACTTCGGCGATGGTGCATCGGGGGTCCTTCAGGATATCCATCGCGCGGTGGATGCGGATCACCATCTGAAACTGACGGGGCGTCATGCCCGTGTGATCTCGAAACTTGCGCAGGGCGGTAAACTTGTTGACATGAACGATTTGGGAAACCTCCGAGAGGGGGCAGGGGACGCTGTGTTCGCTCAGGTGGTCAACAGCCCGGTCCAGCTCTGCGTCGCCTGGGACGCGCTGTTTCGTGGCCGCCGCGGTGAAATGGAGCCTGCGGATGAGGCAGACGGCAAGCTGCGTGACGATGCAGTCGACCATCACTCCGGAACCGATGCCGGGGCTGCCCCTTCTGCCCCCTCCGTACTCGACGAAGAATGTGTGCATCAGGGCCTTGAGCTCGGTGTCGTAGGGGATCAGGTCGTTTTTGAAAACCGTGTCGGGACTGCCGCGCAGGGTACGGCACATCTTTTGGAAGAAGGCATAGCGGAAGTAGAGGCTGATGAAGGAAACGTTGGGGATCGGCTCGGTCACCGCGTGGGACTGACTGCCGTTGACGGGGTAGATGGAGCCGGCTGGGACGAAGATGGGGTGTCCGTCCCGCGTCCCGCCTTGAACCGGGGAGAGCGCGATGAAGAACTGCACGCTCTCGTGCCGGTAGCTGTTGGGCAGCATACAGACCGGCCTGCGGCTCACGATCACGGTTAGGTTGTTCGTCCTGAAGAACCCCAGGTAGGGGTTGTTTCCGATGAACTCGCGGAACGGCACCCAGGGGCGGGGGACCTTCTCGGAGAGGTTGTCCTTCATCGCGTTATCCCTCCTCGATACAAGCCTCCAGCCAAAAACACAGGCAAAATTTTTAACGTGAAGTTGGGACAGATTTTGCGCGTTTTCCGTCGCACCGGACGGGCGCAAGGTCAGAGTCAGCTTAACCCGTGCAACGATGGGCTTGCTCCCCGATCAGGCCATCACAACCTGCGGATTTGGGCTCCAACCCTTTTCATTTTTAAGGCCGGCGAGATCGTCAGTCCCCCCTTCGGGGAGCCTTCCGGCTGCCGTTCGCTGGCGCTCACGGGCCATCAGTCCCCCACTTCGGGGAGCCTTCCGGCTGCCGTTCGCTGGCGCTCACGGGCCGTCAGTCCCCCCTTCGGGCCGCGACACGGGTTGTCAGGTCCTGAAACAGAACGTTCATCACGGGGACGGATTCGATCAGGTCCTCCGGGTGCCACTGGGTGGCAACGATCAGCCCGTCGGCGCTCTCGATGGCCTCCACGATTCCATCCTCCGCCTGAGCGGAAACGATCAGGCCCTTTCCCAGCGCCTTGACGGACTGGTGGTGCAGGCTGTTCACCGGCACGGCCTCCTGCCCCAGAAGTCGGGCCAGCCGGGTGCCCGGAACGACGCGCGCCGTCTGGGTGACGACGTGGCGCTTCTCCGTCTGAACGTGCGTCAGGTGGTCCTCCCCCCGCTCGCCGATGTCCTGGTACAGGCTGCCGCCGCAGGCGACGTTCAAAAGCTGGGCCCCCCGGCAGATGCCGAGCATGGGAACCTGCCGTTCCATAGCGTATCGCGCGGCGTGAAACCAACATTCGTCGAGGGCGCGATCGACCTCCCCCAGCTTCTCGTGCGGGGCCTCCCCATAGTAGGCGGGGTCCACGTCGTCCCCGCCGGGGAACAGCAGCCCGTCGCACGCCTCAAGAAGGGGGTCCATCAGGCTCAGGTCGCTGACGAAGGGCAGGATGACGGGGACGCCGCCGTTGTTCGCCACGGAGCGGACGCAGGTGTCGTTCGTAAAGCTGCGGCGCATGACGCTCCCAGAGGTGGAAGACGTCGTCACCAGGATGTTGCCCAGAATTCCAATGATCGGCTTTGCCATGTTAAGTCCTCCCCGCCCGCGATGGGCCGCTCCCATACCTCAGCTCGATGCCCCGCCCGCCTCGTCCTGCGAGCGTCGGGCCTACGGCCTGCCGCGCATCTCCGCGATGGCCCGCTCCAACTCGTCCGCGGCGCTGCCGAACGAGGTCTGCCGCCGGGGCTCGGACGCCGCCGAAGCATCTTCTGCAGCTCTCTCCGCTTCAACTCCCTGTCCCGTTGGGACTTTCCCAGCGTGCCCCGTTGGGGCGTTCTCAACGGACCCTGATGGGGCCGATTCCTCGACAGCCCTCGACGCAACGGCCTCCTCGACGGACGCCGGCGCCTCAGCCGGTGCCGTGGGCGCCAGCAAGAACGGCGTCGGCTCGGCCTCTGCGGGCGCTGCCTCCTGCGACAGCGCCTCTCGCTGCGATCTCTGGCCGTCGGGCTGGGAGGGGCGTTGGGCGGCCTCCTTCCGGCGCTGTGCCGAGGGACGCGCCGCAGGAGGCGTCCCCTGAAGGGCGGCCATGGGCTCCAGGTTCAGGACCGCCGTGGTGGTCAGCTCCAGCGCGTCCTGCTGCAGCGCGAAGTCGGGCTGATAGCGGCGGATGAGGGACAATCCGCGCCCGTCGCCCCGGGCGGCTCCCAGCAGTTGAAAGACTTTCATCAATCGGAAGTTGCGGCAGGCGCTCTCGCCCCGGTGCTGCGTCCGCATCAGGCCGGGGTTTTTGAAGCGGGCGGCGGCCGGTCCGCCCCTTAAAAGCACCGTCACGTCCCCGGCGTCGTAGTCCGCGTGCAGAAGCGCGTTGATGAAGCACTCGCGGAAGGCTGCGGCGCAGGCCGGGGAGAGGCTGCGGGTGAGGCGGGGCATCAGGTCGGAGTACGCCTTCCAGAGGTTGCGCACCTCCAGGGCCTCGCTCTCGGCGTTGCCCTTGCGGACCTCCGCCCGGACGCGCGTGGCCCTGCGGCCCAGCATGAGGTTCCCCGCCTGGGTGACGGCGCCGCCTGAGAGGACCTGCGCGCGGGCCAGGAACGCCTCAAGGGGCAGTTCCGACCACTCCGGCCGGCGCTGGACCATCGCGGAGCGGAAGGAGGCGACGCTCTCCTCGTGAAGGTCGTCGAGGCCCATGCCGCGGACGGGACGGTCGTCCTTCAGCCTTTCGAGGGCGTCCAGCCCCAGACGGAAGCGCGCTCCGACGCCCGACAGGAAGCCCACCCCCTCCGTGCGGCGCCAGGTCCCGCGGACGTAGTCCTGCCCGATACACACGGGGCGCTCGTGCCACTCGGCCGGCAGGACGCGGGCCAGCAGGATCGGCGCCGGGTCTTGCAGCACGTGGAAGGTGACGGAGAGCGTCGCGCTGAAGGTCCGGCCGTTCCCGCAGTCGGCCGCGAGTTGGTCGCGCAGCGCGTCGGGGCTTCGGAGCCCCCGCGGCGCGGCGCGGCCCTCCTCCTCAAGCCACTCCGCCCCTAGGACGACCCAGCCTCCGGCGCCGTTGGCCATGCCGCAGGCCGTGGGGGCAAAGAGGGGAAGCTCCTCCACGGTCAAAAATTGGCGGTCCTCGTTCGCCGTCCGAGCCAAAAATTCGTCGAACGTCGAAAATCCGGCGGCCGCCCTATCTCTCCTCATCTCCACGAAAAACTGCACGGACGATCTCCCATTCTCTGACGAAAAAAGTTTCTCCACCGGCGAAAGCGCGCTCTTGAGCGCCGATGGAGGTCCGACGATACCTGGCGTCTATTATCCATGAAAGCGCAGGGAAGGGCAAGGGGCCGCGCTCTGGGCGCCGTCAAAAAAACTCCCCCTTGCGGGGGAGTTGAGGATGTCGGGGCCGAAACGCCACAGGCCGGCTCAGGAGAGGAGCTCCTTCAGGGTGAAGAGGATGGCCAAAAAGGTCATGAGGCCGCTCACGTCGCGGAACTTGCCAGACAAGCTCTTGACGAGCACGTAGGAGACGACGCCGAACTCGATGCCCGTCGCGATGCTGTAGGTCAGGGGCATCATCGTGAAGCCCAGGATCGCGGGGAAGATGTCCGTCCACTCGCTGTAATCCAGGTCCCGGAGGCTCATCATCATGTAGACGCCCACCAGGATCAGAGCGGGGGCCGTGGCGCAGCCCGGAACGATGCCCACGATGGGCGTGAAGAAGATGGCGGCGATGAAGAGGACGGCGGTAACGACGGAGCTAAGGCCCGTTCGCCCTCCCTGGGCCACCCCGCTGGAGCTCTCGACGTAGGAGGTGACGGTGGAGGTCCCCAGGATCGCGCCGGCGACGGTGCCGATCGCGTCGGCCATGAGGGCACCCTTCGCCCTGGGCAGTCGGCCCTCCTCGTCCAGCAGCCCGCTGCGGCTGCAGACGCCCACCAGCGTCCCCACGGTGTCGAAGAAGTCCACGAAGAAGAAGGTGAACACCACGACCCAGAAGTCCGGCTCGCGGACGAGGGAGAAGTCCATCTTCCAGAACAGCGGCGCGATGGAGGGCGGCGTCGAAACGAACGTTTCGGGCAGCGTCGTGATCCCGAAGGCGGCAGCAAGGACGGTGACGGCCAGGATGCCGATCAGGAGGGAGCCGGGGACGCGGTGGGCGGTGAGCACGGCCATCAGGAGCAGCCCGACGATGGCAAGGAGCGCCGGGACGTTTTCGCCGATCTCTCCTAGGGCGATGAGGGTCGCGTCGTTGTGGACGACGATGCCGACGCTCTGCATCCCGATGAAGGCGATGAAGAAGCCGATGCCCGCCGAAATGCCGATCTTGAGCGCCTTGGGGATGGTGTTGACCACCATCTCGCGGACGCGGGTCAGCGTCAGCAGGATGAAGATCGCGCCCTCGATGAACACGGCAGCCAGGGCCATCTGCCAGGTGACGGGAGCCCCGTTGATCTGCATTCCCAGCACGACGGTGTAGGTGAAGAAGGCGTTGAGCCCCATGCCCGGCGCCAGCCCGATGGGGTAGTTGGCCAGCACGGCCATCAGGAACGTGGCGAGCGCCGAGCTGAGACAGGTGACCACTGCCAGCGCGTCGAAGTCCATGCCCGTCTTGCTCAGAATGGCCGGGTTGACGAAGACGATGTAGGACATGGTGACGAAGGTGGTCAGGCCGGCCAGAAACTCCGTGCGGACGGAGCTCCCCGCTTCCCTGACGTGGAACGTGCGATCCAGAAACGACATCATGATCAAGACACCCCTTATAAGAGATAAGTTTGGAACGGCGGCCGCGCACCCCTGCTGTGGAGCTTAGTCGCCCTTGGAAAAGAGGGGCTGAAGTCCGCCCCTCACGATATCGACGTACCCCTGATCCGTGATGCGGAGGTTGGGGATGACGGAGAGGCACAGGAAGGACAGGGCCATGAACGGGTGGGGCAGCTGCAGGCCCAGCTGCTCCGCCTCCCACTCCAGGTCCTCCAGAGCGCGGGCGACGCCCTTGGCGTCCAGGTAGGTCATCAGGCCGCCGATGGGCAGAGGAAGGCTGCCGCGCACGGCCTCTCCCTCCGCGAGGACCAGGCCGCCGCCCGTTTCGCACAGGCGCCCCAGCGCCGTGACGATGGACCGGTCGTCCATGCCGGCGGCCACGAAGTTGTGCGCGTCGTGGGCCACGGACGAGGCGATCGCACCGCGCTGCATCCCAAAGCCCGTGACGAAGCCGACGGCAAAGCGTCCCGTGCCGTGGTGGCGCTCCATCACGACGATCTTGGCGAGGTCGCGGGACGGGTCGGGGACGGCGTTCCCCTCCGACACGAGCGGAGGCATCCGCCGCGATCCGGTGATGATCTCGCCCGGCCTCATCTCGATGACGTTCATGGTCTCGCCCCCGGCGGGGACGCGGAGCTGCTCCTCGGTGAGGGGCGTCGTCTGCACCGCGTGGGGCAGCGGGATGGAGTGTGCCTGCGCGCCCTTGACCGCGACGCCGTCCTGGACGACGACACATCCGTCCTTCCAGACGTGCTTCACGTTGAAGCTCGCCAGGTCATCGACCAGCACGAGGTCCGCCCTGCGTCCGGGCGCGATGGCCCCCCGATCCCACAGGTGGAAGTAGTCCGCCGGCGAGAGCGTCGTCAGGCGAAGGGCCACGAGGGGGTCCACGCCCTCCTCGATCATGATGCGCAGCTTGGCGTCCATGTGCCCCGTGTCCCGGATGTAGCGCGCCGTGGCGTCATCCGTCACGACCATGCAGCGCGCGGCCAGGAACGGGTTTTCCTTCACCAGAGGAAGGAGCGTCCGCAGGTTGGGGAAGGAGGCGCCCTCGCGCATCATCACCCACATGCCGCGCCGCAGCTTCTCCCGCGCCTCGTCAAGGCCCACGCACTCGTGGTCCGACGAGACGCCCGACGTGAGGTAGGCGTTCAGGTCCTTCCCAAAAACGCCCGGCGCGTGGCCCGTCAGGACGACGTCGCCCGCCGCCGCCACCTTGCCCCACACGTCCGGGTCCCCCTCGATGAGCGCCGGGTAGTTCATCATCTCCCCCAGGTGGGTGCACCACCCCTCCTGAAGCATCTCCCGAACGGCCATCATGTCCAGCTCGTCCCGGGGCGTTTCAAATCGGGATGCAGGGACGCAGGAGGGCGCGCCCAGGAAGACGTCGACGGCCAGTCCGCGGCTCGCCAGGTACATGTAGCGGACGCCGGGAAGGCCCAGGGCGTTCGCTATCTCGTGGGGATCGGCCATGACGGTGGTCGTCCCGTGGACCACCACGGCGTCCGCGAAGGCCGCCGGCGCCATCAGGCTGCTTTCGATGTGGACGTGCCCGTCGATCAGGCCGGGGACCAGGACGGCCCCCGCCGCATCCAGGACACGGTGCCCCTCGTAGCCCCTGCCGACGCCCGCGATCCGGTCCCCGCAGACGGCGACGTCGGCCTCCTCGTACTCCATGGTAAAGACGTTCGCGACGCGGGCCCCCCGGATCACGAGGTCCGCAGGCCGGCTGCCCCTGGCGACTGCGGCCAGTGTGTTCATTAATTCTTCCCCCTATTCCGACGAACGTCGCTCATCGGGTTCAATCCCGACCAGTACGATGGGGACCGATGGATTGGAACGACCCTCGCGCACGATGTTGGTCAACTCATTTTCGTACCAGGAGGGGCCCGACGACATCTGCGACATGAGGCTGTGCATGGGAATGATCTCGATGCCCGCGTCAATGTCCCCTCTCTCATAAAAGAACGTGTGCTTGACGTGCAGGTCATACTGCACCGAAAAATACTTGCCAAACTGGACCTCAACGGCAACGCGATCCTTCACGAAATCCACCTGATTGTGAGTGGGGTACGCAGTGAAGCCCTTCTCCTCAATCGCCTGCCTTTGCCGGTCCTTGTCCCGAATATGAACGGTGTCCCGCGTCGTTTCCAAATCCTCGTTGACGAAGTAGGCTATCCTCGTTTCACGCCAGCCTTTGTTCAAAAACTCGGATTTGAAAAGACGGTTCAGCTCAGTTGGCGCAAACAGTATCCTTCCCGACATCGTTTTTTCCCTGCTCACTTTATTGAAGGTGAGGGACGCATCCACATTTTGGATAACGGCCTTCACCTCATTCCACAACTCAGGCCTGTGGACCAGGAGGAACTCCAGTCCATTCAAATGGCTGTACACCTGAGCGATCTTCATTGCGCCTGGTTCCATTCTTCGGGAATGTGCGCAATTTTATCACCCGGCTTGGGCATCCATATCTCCCGATGGATAGGGCGCGTTAAAAGCGTGCCCTCTCTTAACCTTCGCAGTCTGTCCAACCCGGTATCGACGAACTTCTGCTCCCATTCCGAGCCGTAGGCCCTGCGGCCGTTCTTGAGCGCCGCCACCAAAGAGGACCCCACCCCCGCGAAAGGGTCGTAAACGATATCCCCTTCATCGGTAAGCGCCAGGATACAGCGTTCCGCCAACTCAACCGGATACTGGCATGGATGCTCCACCTTTTCAGGGTGATTGTTCTTGACGTTGGGGATGTCCCATATCAGCGCATCCCAATCGTCAATCAACCGGCTTACCGTCATCTCCCAAACGTCCTCAGGATTCTTACCCTTGGGATTGCCGCTGAACTGCCCCTTCCTTTCCCCCTTGAAGTATCTCTTTCCGGGATACTTGGAAGGGATGCGCACGTCATCGAGGTTAAACGTGTATTCATCCGACTTCGTAAACCATAAAATCGTCTCGTAACGGCCACTGAACCTCTTGGAACAGTGCAGGCCGTGACCAAAATGCCATATCACACGATTTCGCAAATGCAGCCCCATTCTTTTAAAACAGGGGTAGAAGTAGATATCGAGCGGGTAAATCTCGCCTTCTTCAACACAATTGCCCGTCTGCCAGCACAGGCTGCCGTCGAGCGACAAAACGCGGACCAACTCCGCCAGGATCGGCTCCAGGTTGTGAACGTATTCCTCAATCCCCGTCCTTGTTTCGTACTCCTTCCCGATGTTATAGGGAGGGGATGTGATGACCAGCTTCACCGTTTCATCGGGTATCTCTTTGCAGAAATCAAGGGCATCCCGACACTCGTAGCGGAAATCCGGCAATTCCATCTCGAACAAAAGTCCCTGTTTACACGTCAAGGCAGCTGCCTCCAATGAACTCGCGGATGACGGAGTTGTTGGGGATGCCCTCGTTTTGGATGGCGGGGACGAAGCGCAGGATGTTCAGGAGGCGCAGTGCCTCGCTGAAGACGGGAGAGCGCTCGTCCACCGTGTGCAGCAGGGGTTCGACGTAGCTCTTCAGGATGCCCAGCTCGTAGGGCATCGCGGAGTTGAAGGTGGCGTTCGCCCGGCTCTGGTAGGGGAAGATGTAACGCATGGAGCCGCGGATGACCTTGGGGTACACCTCAAGGGTCACCTGCGCGGACTTGCCCCGCGTGCGGTAGTCGCGGATGATGCGCCGCAGCAGGCGGTTGTCGCCCGTGCTGGCGCGGTTGTGCGGGTCGATGCAGATGCTCGTCAGGGGGGAAACGAAGATGCCGTAACGGCTCTTCTCCGGCAGCATGGCCAGGATGCGGTCATTCAGCCCGTGGATGCCCTCCATGATGAGCACGTCCGCCTCCCCCAGCCGGATGACCTTTCCGGGTTCCTTGTGTCCGGTGATGAAATTGTAGCGCGGCGTGACGACCTCCTCGCCCGCCAGGATGCGCGTCAGGTTCTCCTGGAGCATCTCCAGGTCCAGCGCCTCCAGCCTCTCGTAGTCATACTCCCCCTTCTCGTCGCGGGGGGAGTCCTCCCGCTCCTTGAAGAAGTTGTCCAGGGGCAGCGTCACGGGGTTCTTGCCGCAGACCATGAGCTGCACCTTCAGCCGCTCGGAGAACGTCGTCTTGCCGGACCCCGACGGCCCCGCGATGGTGATCGCCTTCACGGGCTTTGAGGCGATGTCCTCCGCGATGCTGCCCAGGCGTTGGGAGTGAAAGGCCTCAGCGATGAGGATCAGCTCCTGCACCTTCCCCTCCGCCACGCAGCGGTGCAGGCTCGTGAGGTAGTTGAGGTTCATCACCTCAAGCCATTGGGCGTAGTCGAAGAAGATGCTGGCCAGCGAGGCGTCCGCCTGGAAGGGGGGGACGCCCTCCGGCGTATCGACGGTGGGGAACTGAAGCACCAGCCCGCGATCGAACAACAGGAGGTCGAAGGTGCGCAGGAGCCCCGTGGAGGGGGCCATGGTCCCGCAGAAGTAGCCGTAGCGCGAGCTGCATCGGTAGACCTCCACGGGGTCCAGGTTGGCCCGCACAAAGAGGTCTGCGATCTCAGGCTCCCCCTGCTCCTGAAAGATGCGTTTGGCCTTGTCGATGGGCAGGATCTTGCGCGTGATGGGCAGGTCCTCGTGGACCATCTCGCTCATGGCGGCGTGCAGCTTGTAGACGTCGGACTGCGTCACGGGGCCGTCCTCCAGCTCCCAGTAGTGCCCCTCCCCGATGGAGTGGCGCAGGATGGCCCTGCGGTTCAACGTCTTCTCGCAGGCGATGACCAGCAGGAAGTCCAGGGAGCGCTGATAGATGCGCAGGCCGTCGGTCGACGTGGTCAGGACGAACTCCACCGTCGCGTCGTCGTCGATGACCCAGCCCAGCGGCCGGGTGTAGTTGTTCACGCGCCAGGCGATGACTCTCCCCTTCTCGGCGGAGTCGAGGTCCGCCAGCACGTTGTGCCCCGTCACCGGCGTCTCGCTGGTGATGTACTTGTCCTGGTTCAGCACGTGGATGGTAAAGGCCATAGCATTTCCTCCTCACGGTCGAGATCCGCCCTGACAACCCTGGCAGAGGGTGCGTCATGTGAGTGCTTTTAGAGAATTATAGCTCATGGCCGGTTTTTTGGAAAACAGCGGGGCCGGAGGGGGCGGGCATCAAAGCGACGCCTCCCCTTTCATAAGTGAGGCGGCAAATCTTTGATTCGCGTAGCCGAACTTAGGGGCTTCATCAGGGGAGGCGGTCGATTGGGTACCGCTTCTCCCGCGTCGCTCTCTCTGCTCCGGCGACGACGGGCTTGAGCCCCGATAAGGCCGTCGTAACCTGTGGATTTGGGTGAAATCCGTGCTATGGACATCATTGCGAACATCGACTATTATCTTTTAGTAACAGGTCTTAAAGGGGCAGAATATTGATATGGAGCCATAAAACACAAGCTGGGGTTATCTGAGGGAGTGAAATAGAACGCCATGAATTGCAGGAGCTGCGGAGCAAAGCTAAACCCCAATGATCGATTTTGCGCCTACTGCGGCAATCTGACTCCCTATGGTGAAAAACAGGATCTGGAAAAACAGCGGGAAGAGGAACGAATCAAACGAGAGAAAGAGAAAAAGGAGCGCGAGGAGTCTGAGAGGGCTTTACGGAAGCAGGAGGAACAAGTTTACCGAAGAAAGGCTCGTTGGGAATTCCTGAAGGCATTCGCCACCCGGGTCACGGCGCTTGCCGCCCGTTTCATCACCATATTGATTGCGATCGAAGTTGTGCTCCTCATAGGTGCCCTTATTGTTGGCTTTGGAGGCTTCCTCTTAGATACGCTGGTCAATATTATAGCGATCATTGTGACCGTCATCATTTTGGTCGGAGGAGTAATTTTATGTCTGAATTTAGGAGGGTGGGGGATTTTCATCCTATTTGTCCTGTGGCTCATTGGCCAGGGATGCGGCTGATTCCATCCTCTGTGCTTGCGAGGAGCCTCTTTAATTTGGTTATTGCTCCGCGGAGGTGACGTCATGAAGGGTAAGGCGCTGTGGGGCTGCCGCGCTATGGGCGTTGTCCTGGTGCTTCTGCTGAGCACGGCGGCCTGGGGCAGTTCCGGGCAAGGATATCCGGCCCTCTGGAGGAGCAAATCAAAAAAGCCTGGAACGACACGTCAACAAACAACGGATGAACCCCCGTGAGGCTAAGGGTTGGTAAAAGGAGCAGACCGACTCGTTCTTGTCCGCCCTTTGGAAACGGCAGCGGGAACGCAACCAGAGGGGTACTCCGTATCGTCACGGGTGACCTGGGTATCCCCACACGAAGGGGGTATGACAAAGCTGTGGTCATCCCCCTTTATAACACTGTGCTTATCAGAAATTACGAGCGGTCGCCCTCGCCGCCGGCCTTCTCCCTGGAAACGCTCCAAAGGGACTGGGACCAAAACGGATTTGGGCCTCTTTTGGACGGGATGAGGCTGGAGGAAGCCAAAGAGGATTCAGAAAAAATTCGGTATGAGCTAAAGGCCGCCCTTCGCGATGCAAGCAGCCACACGCAGTCCCGCAGGGCGGAGTTTCTGCATAGCGCGGCGGGGCGTTTCCTGCCCCGGATACTGAACAACCGTTTTGAAGGAGAACTGAAAGGCAAAAATCTGACCCTTACCATTTCAAAACAATGAAGACCGATGGAGAAAAAGAGTAAAAGGTTTGTCGCTTCGCTGCTGGCCGTTGTGCTGTTGTGCGGGATGCTCCCCGCCGGGACGGCGCGGGCACAGGAGCAATTACGACCCGCTGCACACGATGCTGGCTCTGAACATGGCTATCGTGTCCATACACAGGATCGTCACGACACAGGACCGCATCGTCCTGGATCAGGAGTATCAGAACATCATCAACAACCTGAAACTGGGCAGCATCGAGGCCGATTTTGACATCACCTCTCTTTACAGGGAACTGCTGAGTTTCGTCATCCTCAAAACGCTGCGCCAGGAGGAATCAGAGCGATTTCTGAACCGCTACGACCAAAGGGAGAAGGACCAGCTCGTCCGCTCACTCACCGGCATCCGCGCCTACGGAGGGGGAATTCTGAGCTTCCTGGGCAACCTTGTGGTGTCCTGCACTTCGGTCTACTTCGGCTACCAGGACGCGAAGAACGAGCTGCAGGAGGGACTGGACGACGAGCTCTGGCGGCTGAAAAAGAGGAGGACGTGGAGGAGTGCAACGACCTGCAGGAGAGGCTGCTGGACTCGTCATGGCACCTGTTGCGTCAGTATGGGCTGCCGGATGAATACCGACTGATCCAGAAGAACATGGATACGTTCTACAAGGCCGTTCAGGAACCCGAACCGGGGAAACGCCTGCGGATGCTGCAGGCCCTGGAGCCAGATTTCCGCGTCTATCCCCCCTATTGATTTTTCCGCGGCAGGGCCGCATTGGACGCCGGAGATGCCGAGGCAGGCCGGCGGTGCTTTGAGCAATTCGACGCGGTATGGCGTCCGGTGCTGAAGCAAGATCCCTACAGGCTGGAGGTCGCCAAGCAGCGTGTGCGCGACCGGCTGGAAAATCGAGCGCCTACGGAAGAGGTCCTGAGAGAGCTCGATATCGCCAGGGAGCATACGCCTCGCGAGGATTGGGCGGACAATCTCTTTGTGGGCGCCGCGTACTTCGCCTTGGGCGAGAAGGCCAGAGCGGCAGAGTGCATCGAACGCAATGTCGATTTTGGCTACGAAACGGAGATCAGCGGCCCCGTGCTGAACGCAATGTGGCAGGGACGCTCCGACTGGGCCTCGATCCTACCAGCAGAGCTGTTCTCCCTGACAGAAAGGAAGGAAACGTCATCGGACACTGCACCCGTTCAGGCCATGAATCGGGATGAGCTCGTCGCCGCCACACAGGACAAGGAGGCCGCGGCCGCCCTGGCCGACTATTTCGAGGGGCGCGAGGAAAAGGCGGCCGAGGTCCTGGAGCGCCTGAGCAAAAACTCCAAAAACCCGGCGGTATTCCATGCCCTGTGCCTGATTGAAGAGAGGCGTGCGCAGGCTCCTAAGGAGTATGCCAAGGTCTATCAATGGGAAAAACAGCGTGACGCCCTACTGAAAGAATATGGCGAGGCCTATAGAGAGCTCCTTCCTCTGGCGGAACATTGCAGTGAGAACGGAAGCGTCGCCGCGCAAGTTTTCCTGGGAGATTTATATCGAATGGGTTGGGGCGTCGAGCAAGACCTGCAGAAGGCCCTGAGCCTGTTCACGAAACCCGCAGAGCAGGGCGACGTCTACGCTCAGCATAGTATGGGCGACACTTATTATTCCTTGCAGGACTACAACAAAGCCGCGGAGTGGTACCGCAAGGCCGCCGAGCAGGGACACCCCATGGCTCAGAGCAAGCTGCACGTTTTATACTACGAAGGCAAGGACGTTGAGTGGTGGTGGGGCCGCAAGGCGACAGACTAGGGATCGCCCGAGGCTCAGAATCATTTGGGCAATTTATAACAGCGGCGAGGGCGTCGTCCAGAGCTACGAAAAGGCCGCCGAGTGGTACCGCAAAGCCGCCGATCAGGGATACCACTGGGCTCAGGACAACCTAGGCGATTTATACCGTGACGGTAAGGGCGTTCCTCAAAGCGACTTAGCGGCCGCAGAGTGGTACCGCAAAGCCGCAGACCAGGGAAACAAGTATTCTCAGCTCCAGATCGGTAACCTTCTTAAGAACACCTGGAAAGACCTTAAGACAGCTTATAAGTGGTACTACCTTGCCTATCTGAATGGACACGAAGATGCACAGGGCAAGTTGAACGACATCGAGGGCAAGGGTTTGATTTGGAATTCGGCCCCCAAGATCCCTGTGGCGGACATCGAAAGTGCCCGCGCCGAGGCCCAGGAGATGTACGAGAAGCAGAAAAAACGTAATTTCAACCCCTAGCACAAGAGGGCCACGGGGTCTGCGATAAAGGCGGCCTCCCACTATGGGGAGGCCACCTTTTAATCCGGTTTTAGACGGGCAGATGAGTGAGAACGCAGTGGCCGTTGAACTTCACGCCCCAAGCTCGTCATTGCTTTGACAAACGACCTTCACGGGCCAGATTGGCTCAGAGCGCACAGCTTCCGAGCTTATCGATTAGAACGCCCTCCCGGCAAAGGAGGGTTAGAGGGGTATTGGGCGCAAGAAGCAACCCCTCCAGCCCAGCTAAGGAAGCACGTTTTTCAGCCCCCCTGCAAGGGGGGCTGCCCCGAAGGGGCTGGGGGGTGTTATTGAGCGTGAAGACAACCCCTCCGCCCCGCTGCGGAATCGCTCAGTCCCCGGTGAGGCTCCAGCCCACGGACTCGTTCTGCAGCGTCCAGAGCCGCGCGTACAGCCCGCCGCGCTCCAGGAGCTCCGCATGGCGGCCCTGGTCCACCACGCGCCCCGCCTCCATCACCACGATGTTGTCCGCGTTTTGGGTCGTGCGCAGCTTGTGGGCGATCACCACCACGGTGCGCCCCTCCACCAGCGCGTTGACGGCCCGCTGCACCTCCACCTCGTTCTCCGGGTCCAGGCTCGCCGTGGCCTCGTCCAACAGGACGACCGGCGCGTCCTTCAGGAGCGCCCGTGCGATGGAGATTCGTTGCTTCTCGCCGCCCGACAGGGTGGAGCCGCCCTCCCCCACCATCGTGTCGTACCCATGGGGCAGGCGTAGGATGAACTCGTGGGCGCAGGCCCGCTTCGCCGCCTCCTCCACCTCGGCCCCCGTCGCCCCCTCGCGCCCGAAGGCGATGTTGTTCCGCACCGTGTCCCGGAACAGGTACACGTCCTGGAACACAAAGGATATCCGCTGCATCAGCTTCTCCGGGTCCAGCCCGCGCTCGTCCGCACCGCCGAAGAGCACCGTCCCGGACTGAGGGTCGTAGAAGCGCGCCATGACCTTCATCAGGGTCGTCTTTCCGCACCCCGACGGGCCCACCAGTGCGGTGAGCTTCCCCTGCGGGAACGTCAGGCTCACGTCCCGAAGCACGGGCTCGTCGCCGTAGCCGAACGTGACGTTCTTCAGCTCGACGTCGTGGCGATCGGGCGCGTCGCCCTCACCGGCCATCTCAGGCTCCTGCATCAGATCCAAGATGCGCCTGCCGGCCAGTGCGGAATAGCGGAACACGAAGAAGTTGAGCAATGCTGCCGTCAGGGGGTCGTACACGCGCGTCCCGACGATGAGGAAGCCGACGAAGGTCAGAGGGTCGAGCGTCCCGCCGATCATCAGGTGCACGCCCAAAACGATCATCAGGGTCAGCCCAAGGCGGATCAGGGAGATGGCCACCATCGCGAAGGGTCCCATGACCGCCTCGAGGCGGATGCTCTCCTTCATGAAACTGCTGAAGGCGCGCTCCATACGGGCAAAGCGGTCCCCCGTCAAGTTGTAGGCCTTGATGACGCGGATGCCGTTCATGTACTCCTGAATGCGGTTCCCCGCGTCGATCTTGACCCTCATGTGCTTTTGGCTCAG
>NZ_DBHLDX010000043.1:0-16542 GCF_057312375.1 Fretibacterium sp. | reverse complement strand
CCTCGATGGGCGCCCGCAGGCTCTCCGTCAGGTCCCGCCGAAACTCCGTGTACTCATCCAGGAACAGGACACCCCGATGGGCCAGGGACACCTCGCCCGGCCTCAGGGAAGCGCCGCCCCCGCAGATGGAAACCGTGCTGGCGCTGAAGTGTACCGTACGGAAGGGCCGCGCCCGCCCCGGCGCCTCGGAGATGCCGAGGGTGCTGCGCACCAGGAGCGTTTCCACCAGCTCCTCGTCCGTCAGCGGGGGCAGGATGCCTGCCAGGGCCCGTGCGATCAGCGTCTTGCCGCTGCCCGGCGACCCCACCAGGAGGAGGTTGTGGTGCCCCGCCGCCGCGATCTCCGCCGCGCGCCGCGCCGCCGCCTGCCCCTTGATGTCGGCGAAGTCCGGGTCCGCCGTCTCCGGCAGGTCCGGGACCTCCGCCCCAGGCACGGGCGACGGCTCCGCTTCGCCCCGCAGGCAGGCCGTCAGCTCCGCCAGCGTTTCCGCGCAGAAGGCCTTCACGCCCCGCACCAGCGCCACCTCGCCGGCGTTCTCGCGCGGGACGTAGATGGGCACGCCGAGGCTCCGCGCCAGGAATGCCGCTGGTACGGCCCCCCGCACCCGCCGGAGGCGGCCGTCCAGCGCCAGCTCCCCCATGTAGACGGCCCGCGGCAGGTCCCCCAGGAGGCCCGAAGCGGTCATCATGCCGAGGGCGATGGGCAGGTCCAGGAGCGCCCCCTCCTTCGGGACGTCCGCCGGCGCGAGGTTCACGGAAATGCGCCCCTTCAGCCTCAGCCCCAGGGACCGCAGCGCGGCCCGCACCCGTTCCTTCGACTCCCGCACCGCGACGTCCGGCATCCCGACGATGGAGATGGCGAACAGCCCGCCCGTGATCTCGACCTCCACCTCGACGGGCAGGGCCTCCATCCCCTTCAGCGTCGCACCCAGGATCCCGCTCACGACGAAAACTCCATCCCGCGCGTCACGTCCCGGACGTGCTCCAGCTTCCAGCCCTCGGAGCCCCGACCCGCCGTGACGCCAATCAGGTCGATGCGCCAGGGGCCGTCCCAGCCCATCTCGTCCGCCAGGGTCCGGCCCGCGCGGATCAGCGCATGCAGCTTTCGCGGCCCCACGGAGTCGAGGGGTGCCTGCACCTTGCCCAGCGTGCGGCACCGCACCTCGACGATCACCAGCTCGCGCTCCGCCTCGTCCAGCGCCACCACGTCCAGCTCGCCGCAGTGGTTCGTCACGTTGCGGCCCAGCACGCGCCAGCCCAGGGAGCGAACGTAGTCCGCGGCCCACCCCTCGGCCAGGCGGCCCAGGTCCCCGGCGCTACTCATCGCGCCCTCCGCCGGCGGCCTCGCGGTCCACCCGGTAGACCCAGGTCAGCACTCGCGCCACCACCGTGTAGAGCTCCGCCGGAATCTCCTCCCCCAGCTCCAGCGACAGGAGCGCGGAAACGAGGGCCGCGTCCTCCAGGACGGGGACGTCCGCCTCGAGGGCGCGCTCCACGATCTTCCGCGCAATGAAGCCCTCGCCCCTGGCCGTCACCGTGGGCGCGTTCATCGTTTCCCGATCGTATTTCAGCGCGACGGCCTGATCCCGCTTCGCTTCCGCCATCACACGGTCACGTCCAATCCCCGTCCGGCCAGCAGGCGCTCCCGCAGCTCCTGCGGCGCGCCACGGGAGATGCCGATGAATCGTACTGCCAGGGCTGCGCCCGCCAGCTCCTGTCGCAGCTCGCCCCTGCGGGCCTCCAACAGGCCGCAGGCCGCCGCGCTTTCGGCGGTCAGGAGGACGTTACAGCCGCGCCCGTCCGTTTCCGCAACGCCCGCCACCGCGCCGAGGGCCGACCCCGTCAGGCCGAAGCCCGCCTGCCAGTAGCGCTGCCCATCCTCCTCCGCCGAGCGCCCGACGAAGACGCGCGCGGTCATGCCGCCCGTGGCCTCCGGCAGGGGCCAGAAGGGCGCGGCCAGCAGCATGGGGTTCACGTCCTTTCGTGGGAGCCGCATCAAGAGGGAATGCGCCTGCAAAAAACGCGCCTTCTCCCCATTGCCCTCCTTCATCTCGCGGAGGGCTTCTAAAGGGTCCTGCCCCTTCTTGGTTCGCTCCTTCAGCTCCCGACGGATGCGGCTCCATATCTCCGAGGCCGCCGCCCCGTCCAGCGCCGTGTAGCCCGCCAGCAGGGACACGTTCTCCGCGGACAGCACCGCTCCCCGCGCCCACAGCTCGACGAGGGGCGCGATCTGTCCCTCGTCGGACCCCATGCGGCGCCAGGCGTCGCGGATGACGGCCAGGACCTCCCCCGAAAGGGGCATCTCCCGTGAAAGGAGCGCCGTCGCCAGCCCCCGGTCCCGTTGGGGGACCTGGGCCAGGAACGACAGTTCCTCCTTCGAGAGGCGCAACACCGGCACGCCGCCCCCCGATGCGTCCCACAGGGCGGTGAACCGCTCGCCGGGGACGAGGGTCAGGGTCGCCCTGGCGCGCAGTTCAAGGGGCGGGTTGGCGCCCTGGCCGTCGATCCGCACGGCATACGTCCCGTCCGAGTTCCCCGCCAGCACCCTGCCGGTGACCACGGTCCCCGTGCGAAGGCCAGGGGCCCGAGGCGGCGTCCCCTGAAGGGCTTCGGCCTGTTGTCCAACCGCGATCTGACCCGCGCTCGTCCGGCTCGGGTCCGTCAGGTTCTGGTTGATGAGGTTGTTTACCGGGGGCATACGGTTTCCTCCGCTCCGTCAGACCTACCTGAATCCACTCATCGATATCTTTAGCGCTGATCTCCTGCTTCTCTGAGGGCGGTCTTACCAAGGGCGTGCGCCCCTGACCAGAGCCTTCCTCTCCCTAGCATGCCCCCTTTGGCTGTTCGCCAAACAAGGGTACAGGCCAACACAGCGGCACTCTCGGCTTAAAAGGGCTCAATTTTATACCCACAGCCGCGCCTCCGGCTCCGGGAGGCACTTCCGGCAGAAGGAGCGCCGATGCACCGGCGACGGCCCCAGGCGGCGGACGGCCTCGCGGTGCGCCGCCGTGGGATAGCCCTTGTGCTGCGCCAGCCCGTAGCCGGGGTAGAGGGCGTCCAGCCTCGTCATGACGCGGTCCCGCAGCACCTTGGCTGCCACCGAGGCCGCCGAAACTACCGGCGCCAGCGCGTCCGCCGTCACCAGGGGCCACTGCTCCGCCTCGAGGCCGGGGACGAAGGCCGGGCCGTCCACCACGACGCAGACCGGCTCGAAGCCCTTCGCCGCGCATAGGCGGGCCACGCTGCGGCCCATGGCCCAGAGGGAGGTACACCGGATGTTCTCCCGCTCGATGCGGGCCACGCTCCCCGCCTGAGCCGCCCAGGCCGCGCCCATCGCCTGCATGGCGGCGAAGACCCGCTCCCTGGCGCGTGGGGCCATGCGCTTTGAATCCCTCAGCCCCAGCTTCAGGAGGGCCAGCTCCTGCTCCTCCGTCAGGAGGACGGCGGCGGCCACCACCGGCCCCGCCAGTGGGCCGCGCCCCACCTCGTCCGTGCCCACCACCGGGCCGCGGGCCCGAAGCGCTCCGATCAGGCGGCGCACCTGCTCCCGGTCGGCGTGACGGGGCAAGGCGAGGTCAATCATCCGTTCCCGAAAGGCCAATGGGGTCGCCGGGCAGCTCAAGCGTCGCCGGCCCCAGCCTGCCGGAGGAGAAGGCCTCCATGAGGCGACGGGCCGCCAACTCCATATTGACCGATCCGCCGGGCGCGAGGCACCCCAGCCGGCGTCCAATGCGCGCGAGAGTTTCCTCCGGCGTTTCGTCCACGTCCAGCTCCCGAACCTCCCACTTTCCCAGCACGACCTCGAACAGCCCTCGGCTCCGCAGGAAGCGGACGAACTGCAGCGCCGCCGCCTCGAAGCCTCCCAGGACCTCGGCCCGGGCGCAGCCCAGCCAGGACAGGACCTGATGCACGCCCGGCTCCGCGTGGGGGTCCAGAATGCCGGGAGAGTCCACCACCAGCAGGTCCCCATTCCGATACCAGCTGACGGACCGCGTCACTCCGGGGATGCCGCCGACGTGGGCCTGAGCCTTGCCCACCAGCGCGTTGAGCAACATGGACTTGCCCACGTTGGGAATGCCCATGACGGCCACGCGGAGCTCACGGTGTGGGGGACGGCGCGCGGAGAGGGCCTTCCGCAGGGAGGCGAGGCCCTCCTTCCTTCGGAGGTCCAGCGCACGGGCGTCCGGCCCCAGCGCTTCGAGCCAGACGCCCGTGCGTTCCGGGTCCGCCAGGTCCCGTTTGGCGAGGACCAGCAGGACGGGCCTCAGGCGCGAAAAGGTGCTGGCGATGGGTGCGGACGTGGAAAAAGGTGCACGGGCGTCGCGCACCTCAAGGATAAGGTCCAGCTTTTCGACAATTTCGGCGAGCTTCCGACCGCCCCGGGCCATGTGGCCCGGATACCAGACCGTTCGGGCCACGTCAGCGGGGGATGCCGAGGCGGGTCAGGGGCCAGTAGCGGAAGAAGGCCGGGCCGTGGAGGTCCGACCTCCGAACGAAACCCCAGAAGCGGCTGTCCTGGGAGTTGGGGCGGTTGTCCCCCATGACGAAGTAGCTGTCCTGCGGTACCGTGAAGGGGCGCTGGAAGAATTCTCCGGTCCGGATGCTGTAGGCGTCATGGTTCACGACGTAGGGCTCCTCCGTGGGGTGTCCGTTGACGAAGACGACGCCGTCCCGGATGTCCACCGTGTCCCCCGGAAGGCCGATGATGCGCTTCACGAAGTCCCGATCCCGGTCCTTCGGATAGGTGAACACGTAGATGGACCCGCGGGACGGCTCGAAGAACCAGTTCCAGAACTTCGCCACCAGGACGCGGTCCCCGATCTCAAGCGTGGGGATCATGGACCCGCTGGGGATCCAAAAGGCCTGCACGACAAACGTGCGGATGATCATCGCCAGGACAAACGCCCAGACGATGGTTTCAATGGTTTCTCGCCACCAGGGCTTCGCTGCTTCTGCTGCCAACTCCATACGTCCTCCGTTCCCGTTCCCGGATGTCCATCGGGAACCTGCTGGGGATAATATAACGCTAACCCATCGGAAAAACAATCTGAAAAAGGCGGGTCGGGAGGGCGGGCCGCGGCGGAGGCCGCTACTTCTTGAGCTGCCGGCTCCCCGGCTTGACGATGGGCTCTCCCTTCTTGCAGAGGGGACACTCCTCCTCCCGCCAGGCGGACGCCTCCATGGTCATCAGGGCATGGAAGGGGACACCGAAGTCCACCCTGCCGCCTGACCGGTCCACCACGGACCCCACGCCCACCACCTCGGCGCCCGCTCCGCGCAGGAGCTCGATGACCTCCCGAACGGAGCCGCCGGTGGTCACGACGTCCTCCACCACCAGCGCGCGCTCTCCCGGCTCCACGCGGAAGCCGCGGCGGAGGGTCATCCTTCCGTCCTCACGCTCCGCGAAGACGTTCCGAACGGAGAGGGCCCGCGCCATCTCGTAGCCCATGATGACGCCCCCGACGGCCGGCGACGCCACCAGGTCGATCCTCTGCCCCGCAAAGTCCTCCGCCAGCGCGCGGCACAGCCTTTCGCTCTCCTTCGGGTGCTCGAAGAGCACCGCGCACTGCATGTAGCAGTCGCTGTGCAGCCCGGACGTCAGGCGGAAGTGTCCGCGCTTCAGCGCGCCGAGGCGCGTCAAGATCTCCATCGCCAACTCCTGAGTTTTTTCCATGAAAAACGACCTCCTTGGGTAAGTTTTCGTCCAGCTCAGCCCCGCAGGGCCTGCCGAAGGTCCTCCCGCATCCTGAGGGCCTCCTCCCTGGCGGCGGAGACGAAGTCCTCCGTGCCCGCCTTCTTGTGGGCACAGATCAGGCTGCGCGAAGCGTTCACCACCGCGCCACGACCCTGGCTGTCGAAGCAGCCCGCCAGGGACCGGCCCGTTGCCCCCTGGGCCCCGTAGCCCGGAAGCAGGAAGAAGGTGTGGGGCATCTCCCGCCGCAGCATCGCGCCCTGCTCCGGATACGTCGCGCCCACCACCGCACCGACTGCGCTGTAGCCCATCTCTCCCATCAGGTCCTCACCCCATCGGGCCGTGCTCCTCCCCACCCGAAGGAAGAGCGGCTGGCCGTCCTCCATCCTGACGTCCTGAAACTCCCCCGACGAGGGGTTCGACGTCTTGACCAGGACGAAGAGGCCCCGGCCGCTCCGTCCGCAGTCCTCCAGGAAGGGTTGCACGCCGTCCGTGCCGAAGTAGGGGTTCACGGTGAGGAAGTCCACCGGCGCGGGGGCGCCCTCCGCCAGGTAGGCCTCCGAGTAGGCAGCGGCCGTGGCGCCGATGTCCCCGCGCTTCGCGTCCAGGATGACGACGTACCCGAGGCGACGGGCCTCCGCCAGGGTCTCCTCCATGCAGGCCACGCCCGACGCCCCCATCAGCTCGTAGTACGCCGCCTGGACCTTGACGCAGGGGATGAGGTCGCGCAGGGCCTCCAGGAGGGCGAAGTTGAAGGCCCGTACCGCGGAGGCCGCCCCGTCCGCCTCCAGGTAGGGACGGGCGAAGGCCGGGGGCAGGTACTCCAGCCGCGTGTCCAGTCCAAGGGCGGTGGGGTTCCCCTTCTCCTCGATGGCGCGGATAAGGCGGTCCACCTGAAAGGTCCGCCCCGTTCCCCCTCCGGCCGTTCCCTGCGCCGCCCGGCACGGGGCTGGCCCTCCGCCTCGCAGCGTCAATCTCGACATCTCAACGCACCTCTCCTTCCGAATCCGCCGTACCTGCGTCCATCAGGACGACGCCCCTCTCGCCGTCGAACTCCGGAAGTCGGACGGCGATCCGCTCGCTCCGGGACGTGGGGACGTTCTTCCCCACGAAGTCCGCCCGGATGGGCAGCTCCCGATGACCCCGGTCCACCAGGACCGCCAACTGGATGCTGCGGGGCCTGCCCGACACCATCAGGGCCTCCATGGCCGCCCGCGCCGTGCGCCCCGTGAAGAGCACGTCGTCGACCAGGACGACGTCGCGGTCCGTGGCACTGAAGGGGACGCCTTGCCCGTCGCCGGCGGCTCTCTCCGCGGCGGGGGCCCGGTCGTCGCGGTAGGAGGCCACGTCCAGGTTCCCCACGGGGACCTCCGCGCCCTCCGCCGCGTTGATGCAGTCCGCGATCTCGAGCGCCAGCGGGACCCCCCGCCGGTGGATCCCCACCAGGACGACGTTCTCCGTCCCCCGGTTTCGCTCGACGATCTCGTAGGCGATGCGCCGAATCGCCCGGCTCATCGCCTGAGCGTCCATGATGCGCGCCTTCTCCCTCATGACGGCCTCCTTTTTTGAATGTCGGCAGCGGGCACAAAAAATGCCCCGCCGTCCAAGACGACAGGGCACGACCATTCCCAATACGCACGGAACAACCGCCGCACCGCCGCCTTCTCAGCCTCTCGGGACTGAACTTAAAGGACGCGTGCAACTATTTCGTAAAAGCTCACTGCGGAGTTCATTCTATCACGACAGGGCTCCAGCAGGCAAGGCCTCAAGCCTCCGCGCCGCCCTCCCTTCCGTGGTTCAGGATGCGCGTCGTGGAATGTCCCTCGAGAAGCGGCAGGATGACCACCTCGTCCACGAACTCGCGGCCGGGCAGCTCCTCGGCGCGGTAGTCCCCGCCCTTGGCCAGTACGTCGGGCCGCAGGCGCGACAGGAGCTCCCGGGGCGTGTCCTCGTCGAAGATCACCACCATGTCCACGGGCCTCAGGGCGGCTAGGAGCTCCGCCCGCAGGTCCTGCGGGTTCACCGGGCGGCTTGGCCCCTTCAGCGCGCGAACGGACCGGTCGCTGTTCAGCCCCACCACCAGCCTGTCCCCCAGGAGCCGGGCCCGGCGCAGGCTGTCCAGGTGCCCTGCGTGCAGCACGTCGAAACAGCCGTTTGTGAAGATGACGCGCTGCCCCGCCGACTGCCAGGCCCGCACCTGCCGGACGGCCGCGTCCGTTTCCGCAACGGGGCTGAAGAGGTAGGGCGTCCGCGACCGATAGGCCTCCAGGTAGTCCCTGGCGGTGAAGGCGTAGGTCCCCGACCGCGTGATGACGAACTGCGCGGCCTCGTTGGCCATGCTGGAGGCCCGCTCCGCGTCAAAGCCCGCAGCGTTGAGGGCAGCCAGCATGGCGATGACGGTGTCCCCAGCGCCGCTGACGTCGAAGACCTCCACCGGATGGGCCCGGATGTGGCGGACGGCCTCCGGCCCCAGGAGCGTCATGCCGCGGGAGGACCGCGTCACCAGGAGCCATTTCAGGCCGTTCTTCCGGCGGACCTTCTCGCCGACCTCCGCCACCGTCTTCGGATCGTTGCGGACGTGGCGTCCCCAGGTGGCGCTCAGCTCCCCCAGATTCGGCGTGGCCAGTGCCGCGCCGCGGTACTTGGACCAATCCACGCCGCGGGGGTCCACCAGCACGTGAGCGCCCCGCCGGGCCGCCATGGAGATGACGCCCTGGCACAGCTCCGGAGTGCAGTACCCCAGGCCGTAGTCGGACAGGATCACCGTGCGTACGCCGCCGTCGATGGCCTTGTTCAGGAAGTCCAGCGCGTTCTCCACGCCCTCTGGGGGCAGGGGCTCCACGTCCTCGAAGTCGAATCGGGCCAGCTGCTGCCCGCCGCAGATCAGCCGGGTCTTCACCAGGGTGGGGGTCCGGCGCGGCCAGAGCCGGGGCTCGATCCTGAAGGACTGCACGTGCCCCCTCACCTTCTGGCCGAAGGCGTCGTCGCCCACCATGCCCGCAAGCCAGACGCGGCATCCAATCCCCCGGAGGTTCGCCGCCACGTTCCCCGCGCCCCCCAGGTTGTCGGCGGCGGCCCGCGTGTCGCACACCACGACGGGGATGGGGGCCTCGCGGGACACGCGGCGGGTGGACCCCGTGAGGTATCGGTCCAGGACGATGTCGCCCAGGACGGCCACGGAGGTTTCCGCCGCCCTGCCGCTGCGCAGGAACTCACCCAACGCGCGCTGGGGCTGGAACGGCGCGGACACTAGAGCGCCCTCCCCACTGGGCCGGAGGCGGCCAGGACGGGCGGACGTCCGACGGAGAGGTAGTCGAAGCCGGCCCGCGCCATCTCCTCGCGGGAGTAGACGTTGCGCCCATCGACGATGATCGGCGTGCGCAGGAACGACCGGAGCCGGGCGAAGTCCGGCTGGCGGTAGATGTCCCACTCCGTGACCACGGCCAGGGCATCCGCGCCCCGCGCCGTCTCGTAGGGGTCTGCGACGTAGGTCACGTTGGGCAGGTCCCCCAGCGCCGCGCGCGTTTCCTCGATGGCGCGGGGGTCGCTGGCCCTGACGGAAGCCCCGGCGGCCAGGAGGCCGTGGATCAGGACCTGAGCCGGCGCCTCGCGGGTGTCGGAGGTCTTGGGCTTGAAGGCCAGGCCCCACAGAGCGATCACGCGGCCCGACAGGTCCCCCAGGCGCCCCCGGAGCTCTTCCAGCAGAAGTCCCTTGGCCCGCGTGTTCACCTCGTCCACCGCCGTCAGCAGGTTCGGCTCGTAGCCCGTCGCCCGGGCGAAGTCCCGAAGCGCCCGCACGTCCTTGGGGAAGCAGGAGCCGCCGTAGCCGCAGCCCGCCCGCAGGAACTTCGCGCCGATGCGGTCGTCCCGCCCCATGGCCTGGCGCACACTCTCCACGTCCGCTCCCACGCGGCTGCAGATGCAGGCCATCTCGTTCATGAAGGAGATGCGGGCCGCCAGCATGGCGTTGGCCGCGTACTTCGCCATCTCCGCCGAGGCGATGTCCATGAAGAGCAGCTTTGCGGGCTCCAGGAAGGAGTAGATGCGCCTCAGGGTTTCCGCGGCCTCCGGCGAGTCCGCGCCGAGGACCACGCGGTCCGGCTCCACGAAGTCCCGGAGCGCCGCCCCCTCCCGCAGGAACTCCGGGTTCGAGGCCATGCCCAGCGCGTGCCGGGCCCCCCGCGCGTTGAGCTCCTCACGAATCCAGTCCCGGACGCGGGCGTTCGTCCCCACGGGGACGGTGGACTTCACCACGGCCAGCAGGTCCCCCGACATGCCGCGCCCGATGCTGCGGGCCGCCCCCTCGACGAAGGAGAGGTCCGCGCTGCCGTCCGGGGCCGAAGGCGTCCCCACCGTGATGAAGCAGACGTCGGCCCCCTCCAGGGCCTCCGCCGCCTCCGTCGTGAAGGAGAGGCGCCCCTCGGCGGCGTTGCGCGCCATCATCTCGTCCAGCCCCGGCTCGTAGAAGGGGACCCGTCCGCCGCGAAGCGTCGCCACGCGCTCCCCGTTCGTATCCACGCACACCACCGTATTGCCGTATCGGGCGAGGCAGGTCCCCGTCACAAGGCCCACGTACCCGGTGCCGATCACCGCAAGCTTCATCTGACGACCCCATTTCCAGTTGTTATGACAAAACCGGGAGGCGGCCCACCGCCGCGCCCTACTCCCGATACCGCGTCACGCTGAAGCGCTGGAGCGCGACGCCCTCCAGGCTGCTGAGGCCGGCCTTTCGGGCCGCGATCTCCACCTGCTGCTCCGCGGTGTCCACGCCCTCCAGGTCCGGCAGCAGAACGCCGCGCTGCCAGCCCTTCGACACAATGACGCCCCAGAGCTTGGGGTCCAGCTGCTCCACCCCCTCGACGGGCTCCGGGTCCGACAGCACGTCCACCGACAGGCGGACGCCCTCCAGCTCCTCCGCCGTCATGGGAGGGACGCGCGGGTCCCGCGTCGCGGCCGCCACGGCGTTCTCGATGATCTCGCGATCCAGCGTCCCCTGCGACGGCGCGAGGGTCCCGATGCAGCCGCGGAGGGCGCCCTGCTTCGTCTTGATGGACACGAAGCACGCTGCAGTCCGCTCCCACAGCGGCGAAGCGCACACGTCGCCGCCCCGCTCCGGCAGGGGCCTGCCGGAGAGGAGGCGCGTCACCGTTTCCCGCGCCAGGCGGACGGGGGCGGGGGCCGGAGCGTCCCACACCGCGGTGCAGTAGCCCACGCCGAAGGGGCCCTCGTAGGAGAGCACCTTTGCCGCGCCACCCAGGGCTTCCATGAGCCCCAGCATCGTCAGGACGGACCACAGCCCGCACTGGCCAGCCTCGTTGATCGTCTTGAGGCCGAGGGCGAAGATCGGCGCCGCGGAGCCCTGCCGCAGGGCCTCGAGCACCGCGTCGTCGAAGGCGCGCCCCGCCTCCGGGGCGTAGCCTGCGGGGGCGGAGGGGGTCAGGCGGTGAGACAGGTCGCCGCTGGCCAGCAGCGCCCAGGTCCGCCCGTCGTCGAAGTCCGCCAGGGCCTGCCCCAGATCGAAGGCTCCGCGCGGCGAGAGCCCCACCGGCGAGGCCGTCAGCGTCGCCGGCAGGGCCCCCCAGGCGCGGCGCAGGAAGTAGAGCGGGACCAGGGTCCCCTGATCCGACGAGAGGTCGGGCGAGGCCTGATGGGAAACCGGGATGCCATGGGGCATCAAAAAGCGCCCAAGCGCTTCCCGGTCTTCCGCGCGGGTGCGAAAGTCCACCCGCACCTTCGGGGCCCCGAAGGCCGCAAAGGACCCCTCGGACTCCGGGGCCGCGTTGAAGCCCAGAGAGCCAGGCGTGCAGGGATGATGTGGGGAGAGGACCAGCAGGACCTCCGGCTCCCGACCCCGCACCGCCTCCGCCACCCGGTCAAGACCGGCGAGCGTTTCCGCCGCCTCCGCCTCTCTGCCCCGCCCCACCTCCGGAACGAGGATCGGGGGATGCGGCATGAGGACCGACCATATCCACGGCATGAGAAAGACCTCCTGACCTTTTAAAATGAGAGCTGGCGGCGGGTCGCGCGGCTCCGCTTAGAGGAGTCCTGCCCGTGCAGCCCAGGCTCCCAGAGCCGTGGCCGACAGGAAGAACGTGACGGCCATCTCCCCCGGACTGAGTTCCCCCGGCCTGGGCGAGGTCCTGAAGAGGTGCGCTCCAAAGGTCCTCCGCCAGGGCAGGAGAAGGGGCACCTTGCCGCAGCAGGCGTCCAGCGCGATGTGCAGCAGGCCCCCCAACAGCCAGAATCCGGCGCAGGCCCACAGGTCCCCCGCCGACCCTTCCGCCAGGCCCGCAAGGGTCGGCGTCCGCCACCCCGCGCGGTCCAGACACAGGAGGGAGAGCGCGAGCCATGGGACGAACCAGTGCGTGAGCCTGCGGTGCCAGCGGTTCCTGTTCCGCCCCCACAGCAGCCACTCGCTGGAGTCCGGGAAGGCGGCGCCCAGAAGGGCGCAGAGGGCCGCCGGCAGGGAGCAGGTGACGGCTCCCACCAGCGTGAAGTTCACGATGCGGTGTCCGTGACCCGTCACAGGGGGGCCACCGTCCGACTCAATCGCTTCCGTGTCCAAAGGCACATTCAAAACGCGGGCGGCGTTCGCCCGCTGCCTCCCTTCCGCACCGGCCGGCCTGAGCCGCCGCGCCGGGTCCGTACCTCCGCGCCGCCTCACCACAGCAGGCCGCTCCAAAATTTCCTCCTCGTGGTATAGTTATACCACACCGCAGTCCAGCAAGGCAGCATTTTTATACTTAAGGAGGACCTTACCATGAAGCTTATGGAAGACAGGAAGTACCTGAGGACCCTCGCGTGGTGGGGAGTCGTCGCCCTCATCGCAATCCTGCTCGTTATCCGGGCCAAAACGCAGGCCCCAACGCCCCAGACCGACGCGTACAAACCGCTCGAAACCACTCCCGCTCCGGCCCCTGCCATCTCGGAGCGCGAGGTCGCCGACCAGTCCCTCACGGCCGTCCTCTGGATGAGGACCTCCGCCGAGTACCGCGCGCTGTGCCATCAGGCCTACAACGCTGCGCTGGAGCGCATCCGATGGGCCTTCGTCAGCCGCCGGAGGGAGGACAGCCCCCTGGCCATCGTCGTGGACTGTCCGGGGGCGATCCTCGACCGCAGCCGTGCCATGGCGGACCGCCTCAGGGAAGGGAAGCTCTTTGACGGGACGGAGGACTGGGACAACCTCGCCTCGGAGGACCTCCTCCCCGGCGCCCTGGACCTTCTGAAGGCCGCGGACGAGTTGGGCGTGGCGATCTTCTACGCGACGAACCGTCCCCTTGAAACGCAGGAGCAGACCGGAGAGGCCCTGAAGGAGCTTCAGGCCCTGGGGCTCCCCCAGGCCGTGGAGGACCGCCTGCTGGCCCGCGCCGGCGGAGCGGAGCCCCTCAACAAGATGCCCCGCTTCGCAAAGGTCGCTGAGGAGTACGACGTCGTCCTCTACTTGGGGGACAGCGTCGATGACCTGCCCCTGGACCTGGAGGGCAAGCCGGCCGCAGAGTGCCGCAGAGCCGTGGACCGGGAGAGTGAGCGCTTCGGGACCTCCTTCATCCTGATCCCCAACCCGGCCGGCATCGAGTGGGAACGGGCCCTCGGCACCGCCTCCTCCTCCCCCGCGGACCGGAACAGGGAGCGCAAAGATGCACTGACCAACCGTTGACGGTCCCCATCGATTGACCGACATTTTGAAAGTCCTGGCTTCGTTTGTTTCGTTGTCATTGCAGGATGGCTCAATTGACGACACGCCCCAGGCGCGGGGCAATCGGGCTATAATGGCGTGAGGGCTTTCGGCGTTCAAAAAAGGGCCGCCGCGCGAGGACAGGGCGGCGCGATACACAAAAAAGGAGTGGGGGTTTAACGATGGCGACGATCGGCGCTTACGACGAGGAGAACTTTAAAAAGGTGAACAAGACTCAGGTCCGCCCGACGGTGGAGGCCGTGTTCTACGGCAACAACGTCCACCGGGTGCTGGACCTGAAGGAGGCCTACAACCTGGCGAAGGACAGCCCGGGCACGGTCGAGCTGACGGGGATGCCCGTCTACCACCCCACGGAGCAGGAGCTGCCCCAGGACGCAAACGTCCTGCTGTTCAACGACGGCGCAATCTTCGGCCGCACGGCGGCGGCGCGCCGCATCGTGGGCTGGCCCGGCGTGGACGCCAAGGCCCTCTGCACCGTGGTGCGCGAGGCCATCTTCAACACGCGCTACCGCAGGATGTACCAGGCGGACGCCTACGTGGGGCTGGACGAGGACTTCATGGTGAAGGCCCACCTGCTCCTGCCGGAGGGCTACGAGAACAACCTCTACAACTGGATGATCAACTTTCAGTACGACAACGAGAGGTACAGGCCACGCTACGCGGCCTCCCGAAGGATCTCGGACACCGACGGCGACATCTTCTTCTTCGCCGATCCCGACTGGTCGCACCCGGACTTCCCGCTGGGGCTGGCGTTCTTCTCCCCGGAGGAGAACTGCGCCGCGGTGCTGGGCCTGCGCTACTTCGGCGAGCTGAAGAAGGGGACCCTGACCCTGGCCTGGGGCATCGCCGCCCGCAACGGCTACGCGGCCTGCCACGGCGGCCTGAAGCGCTACACGATGAAGGACGGAAGGAAGTTCGTCATGGCGGCCTTCGGCCTGTCGGGCTCCGGCAAGTCCACCATCACCCACGCCAAACACGACGGCAGGTACGACATCATGGTGCTGCACGACGACGCCTTCATCGTCAACATCAAGGACAAGTACGCCATCGCCATGGAGCCCACCTACTTCGACAAGCTGGCGGACTACCCCATCGGCTGCGAGGACAACAAGTACCTCCTGACGATCCAGAACTGCGGCGCCACCGTCACCAGGGACGGCCGGAAGGTCGCCGTGACGGAGGACATGCGCAACGGCAACGGCCGTTCCGTCAAGTCCCGCCTCTGGTCCCCCAACCGCGTGGATCGCATCGACGAGCCGCTGAACGCCATCTTCTGGCTCATGCGCGACCCGACGATCCCCCCCGTGCTGAAGCTGGAGGGCCCGTCCCTCGGCGCGGTGCTGGGCGCGACCCTGGCCACCAAGCGCACCAGCGCGGAACGCCTGGCCCCCGGCGTGGACCCCAACGCCCTGGTGTGCGAGCCCTACGCCAACCCCTTCCGCACCTACCCGCTCTCCATGGACTACGAGCGCTTCAAGACGCTCTTGGCCGACGGAGTGGACTGCTATATCCTGAACACCGCCGACTTCATGGGCACCAAGGTGAAGAAGGAGCACACGCTGGGCATCATCGAGTCCATCGTGGAGGGCAGGGCCCGCTGGGTTCCCTTCGGTGACCTGCCGGGGCTCAAGACGCTGGACATGCCGGACTTCAAGGTCGACCTGAACGATGCCGCCTATCGCGAGCAGCTCAAGGCCCGCTTCCAGGACCGGCTGAACTTCGTGATCGCCCGCGAAACGGAGCGCGGCGGCGTAGACAAACTGCCCTCGGACGCGAAGGAGGCCCTCGAGGCGGTCATCGCCGCGATGAGGTAGGGCGGAGTTCGTCCCCATCGGAGCGATGAACGAAAATTTAAAAACGCTTCCCATCGGAATTCAGAGCTTTGAGCGGCTGCGGACGCGGGGGCACCTCTACGTGGACAAGACGGCTCGACTGCTGCAGTTGATCAACTCGGATCGGGTTTTCCTCTCCCGGCCGCGCCGGTTCGGCAAGTCCCTGACCCTCTCGACGCTCGAAGCCCTATTCAGTGGCAAGTTAGAACTGTTCCGTGGCCTCGCCGCCGAGGCGTGGGCCACGGAACAGGCTAGGCACCCCACGCCGGTGCTGAGCCTCAGCATGGCAAAGGGACGGCCTACGGATGACGTTCAACGTTTCGACGTCAGCCTGTACAACGACCTGATGGTCTTCGGCCGCAGGTACGAGCTGCCCATGCCCCGCAAGGACACCGAAGGCGCGCTGGGGGGCCTCAAAGACGCCATTGAGGGACTTTTTGAGCGCGGAGGGCCGATCGTCGTCCTCATCGACGAGTACGACAAACCCATCCTGGACAACATCGGAAACGTGAACTTGGCTGCAACGTTCAGGAGTTATCTTCGGACCCTCTACCTTAACCTGAAGGACTACGACGAGTACCTCCGCTTCGTCATGCTGACCGGCATCTCCAGGTTTACCAGGACCGGCGTCTTCTCCGCCATGAACAACCTGCGGGACATCTCCATGGTGGAGGAGTTTGGCGACATCGTGGGCTACACTCAGGAGGAGCTTGAGCGGGACTTTGCGGACTGGCTCGACGACGCGGCCGGCAAGATGCGCCTCTCCCGCCAGGAGCTCCTGATGCAGATGAAGGACTACTACGACGGCTTCTGCTTCGACGGCACAACCCGCCTCTACAACCCCTTCTCCATCCTCAACTTCCTGGCCGACAGGGAGTTCAAAAACTACTGGTATCACTCGGGCTCCCCTACGTTCATCCTCTCCTATCTGCGCAGCCACGGGATCGACGACCCGGAGGTCTATCGGCACAAAAGCGTTTCCGCCGACTTCGCGGACAGCCAGGAGATCGAGCGGGCCAAGCCGGAGAGCTTCCTCTACCAGGCGGGCTACCTGACCATCGAATCCGCGGAGGAGCAGGAGCTGACGCTGGACTATCCCAACCGCGAGGTACTGAACTCGATCTCGCGCCTGTACCTGGATAACGTCTATCGCGTGGAGGACTTCACGGCTCTTGGCTCCAATCTCTGGCGTGCGCTGAAGGACGGGGATATCGAGGGAGCGGTCAAGCTGTACAACACCGCGCTGGCCGGCATCCCCTACCAGGACTTCACGCGGCGGGACGAGTCCCTGTACCGCTCCCTGTTCCTGATGCTCCTGCGGGG
>NZ_DBHLDX010000042.1:0-16657 GCF_057312375.1 Fretibacterium sp. | reverse complement strand
GGTGGGCGGCCTGGGGATCAATGGCACGGCGAAGGCCTTCGCGGACGGCTTCTGCGACATAGCCGCCGGGTGCCTCCTCATCGCCTTCGGGCGCACGATGCTGGTGATCCTGCAGAAGGGGCACATCATCGACACGGTGGCCTACTACTGCTCCCTGCCGCTCTCCGTCCTGCCCAAGTGGCTGGCGGCTGAGGGGATGCTGGTGGTGCAGAACCTCATCAACTTCTTCATCCCCTCCGGCAGCGGGCAGGCGGTCGTCACCATGCCCATCATGGCGCCGCTGGCGGACCTCCTGGGCATCAGCCGTCAGGTGGCCGTGTTGGCGTTTCAGTTCGGCGACGGCCTCTCCAACGTCATGTGGCCCACGGCGGACATCCCCATCATCTGCGCGATCGCCCACATCCCCCTGAACAAGTGGTATAAGTTCTTCCTCCCGCTGTTCGGGATCGGGCTCCTGATGCAGGCCATAGGCATCGCAGCGGCGGTGCTGCTGGGGCTGTAGGGCGCCGCCGGACGCGGCAGAGATTTGGTGAATATGAAGGGAATATGAAGGGGGCGGCCGTCAAACGGCCGCCCCCTTCGTGCGTCACGGGTCGAGCGTGCCCTGCGTTTCCGATCCTCCGACGGGCGGGACGAGGTACACGTCCGTGCGGGGAAAGGGGATCTCGATGCCCTCCTGCCGGAACAGGGAGGCGATGTGATGCCGCATGTCGCTTGCCACCTTCATCGTGGAGGCCGCCATCAGGTCCACCCAGTAGTACATCTCGAACTCCAGGCTGCCCGCCCCGAAGTCCCGGAACAGCACGAAGGGAGCCGGGTCCTTCAGCGCCTTGCTGTGGTCCCGGATGACCTTCATCAGGAGCTCCTCCACGCGGCGCGTGTCCGTGCCATAAGCTACCTGAACCTTCAGCACCTCGCGCTTCTTCACGTCGCTGCCCGTCCAGTTCGTGACGCGGTTCTCCAGCAGATAGCGGTTGGGCACGATGACGTCGAAGCTCTCCCAGGTGCGGATGCGCGTGGAGCGGGAGCCGATGTCCTCGACGATCCCATTGGTGCCGTCAACCTCGATGATGTCTCCCACCTTGAAGGGCCGACTGAAGATGAGGATGAAGCCGCTGATGAGGTTATTGAAGAGGTTTTGGGCTCCAAATCCAATGGCCACCGCTATCGCGCCGCCCAGGAACGCGAAGGCCGTCAGGGGGATGTTGACGATCTGCAGGGCGATGAGGACAAAGGCGAACCACAGGACGTAGAAGACGATGCGCTGCGCTGCGCCGGCCGCCGTGGTCTTTGAGGGGAGGCTGTAGAGGATCCACCGCTGGATCCACCGGCTCCCCCAGGAGCTCAGGAAGAAGCTTGAAACGAACACCAGGAGGGCGGTGATCAGCTTGATGACGGTGACGGCGTAGCCCTCGCCCTCCCAGAGCTTCGTGTTGAGGAAGTCCATGACCGTGGCCTTGCCGAAGCTGCCGACCTTCTCCGCGATGCGCACGGCGTTGAGCTTTTCGCTGGCCTCGTCGTAGAACGTCTGCAGCAGGAAGATCTGGTTCGGGATCAGGGAGGAGTAGAGGTTCAGGACGTTGGTGACGGTGTCCTTCGCGTTCTGGAGGGCCTGGCCGAGGTTCTGCCGGGTCCGACCGTCGGTCCCTTCCGCCTGGGCGGTCATCGTGGCGATGCTGCGCTGGAGCTCACTCTTCATCAATTGGACGGCCTCGAGCTGGCGTTCCAGCTCGGCAGTCCTGCTCCTGGCGTCGCTGCGGTACTGCCAGATATCCTGGCCGGAAACCTGGTTGTGAAAGAGCTTGTAGCGCTTCCGCCACAGCTCCTGCGCCTCCCGCAGACAGCGGACCTTGTCCTCCAGGAAGATGGCCGAGTACTCCAGCTTGTTCATGTTGGTCTTGCGCTCCAGGTAGCGCGAAGAGGCGGCGGTGAGGGGCAGAACGTCGGCCGACTTCATGGCGGCGTAGGCCTTCGTCAGGTCGGAGGCCGCGCTCAGCAGCATGCCCCGGCCGTTCTCAAGCTGCGCCGCCGTTTCGTCGATCTCCCGGTCCAGGCTGGCGATGTGGGCGTTGAGCAGGGCCTCCGGGAAGGTGAGCCGCCCCTTGACGGAGGCCAGCTGCGCCCTCATGTCCCGGATGAGCGCGACGTTCGCGTCGCATATCTGCTTTGCGGCCAGGACCTGGGCCCATGAGGCCGCCATCCTCACGCGGGCCAACTCCAGCTTCAGCTCCTGAAGCTTCGGCGGCGTCGGGGAGCCGTCGTCGGCCACCGCACCGCCCTCCAGGCTCTCGATGTCCGACTGGCTCAGCTTGAGCACGCCAAGCTTGGACTGCAGGTAGAACATCTGCACGTCCAATTCGTTGGTCGCCTTCTGGATACGCATCAGGAGGCCGTCGCTGAAGTCGACGTCGGCTGCCGCCGCGAGGTCTTGCGATGCAGGGAGCTCTGAAGCGTCTGCGGCCCGGGGCGGCTGGCTCTGGAGCATGGAGCCGTAGGCGGACCAGTCCATGCTCAGGTCGGAGAGGAGGCGCGCGTACTGCTCGCGCTGCTCCGCGCTGAAGCCCCAGCCCGCCGCGTCCTCGGAGGCCGTCGCGGCTAGCCCGTCAAGCTGCTTCATGCGCGCGACAATGTCGATGCTCGTGAGCTTTCCGTCGCCCAACTCCGCCTCCACGGCGGCCTGACGTTGAGCAATGTCCCTGCTGATCTCCTCCTGCGCCTGAACGACGTCCGCAGGGGGCGTCCAGTCATCCGCTGCGCCAGCCGTCGTGGGCCGGAGGAGCGGCGTCAGCGCCAGGAGGAGCATGAGGAGAAGCTTCCCGGCCGGTGCGCCGGGGCGTCCTGACGTCATGTCCTCACCTCTTTCGATTCGACGATTCGGGATGAGGCGCCGCTGGCCCTCATCCCGTGCCGTGCTTCATGATAGAATACGCGGTGAACGTGAGGGGACGCCCCATCGAGGGGTTGAAACCCGTTGAAGATTATATCGCATTCGGCAGTCCCCGGTGCGCCGGAGAGGCGCCGAGCGGTAGCGAACGAAGGAGAAAACATCTTTTGACCGATTGTATTCACATCAGGGGTGCGCGGGAGCACAACCTGAAGAACGTGAACGTGGACATCCCCCGCGGCAGCCTGGTGGTGATCACGGGGCCCTCCGGCTCCGGCAAGTCCTCGCTGGCCTTTGACACGCTCTACGCCGAGGGCCAGCGACGCTACGTGGAGTCCCTGTCCGCCTACGCACGCCAGTTCCTGGGCGTCCAGAAGAAGCCGGACGTGGACGAGATCACGGGGCTCTCCCCGGCCATATCCATCGAGCAGAAGGGGACGGGGCACAACCCGCGCTCCACCGTGGGCACCGTGACGGAGATCTACGACTACTTCCGCCTGCTCTACGGCCGCATCGGCGTCCCCTACTGCCCGAAGTGCGGGAAGCCGGTGGAGCGCCGCTCCATCGACGAGATCGTGGCTCACATCCTGCAGAACGACGCGGGGCAGCGCATCGAGGTCCTCGCGCCGCTGGTGCGCGGCAAGAAGGGCGAGTTCAAAAACCTCCTGACCCAGGTCCGAGAGCGGGGCTACTCCCGCGTGCGCGTGGACGGGTCCACCCTGTACCTTGAGGACGAGATCGACCTGGACAAGCGGAAGCGCCACAGCATCGAGGTGGTCATCGACCGCCTGCGCGTGGCGGAGGACCGTCGGAGCCGCATCGCGGAGTCCGTCGAGGCGGCCATGAGGCAGTCGGATGGGTACGTGCTCATCGCCGCCGAGGGGGAGAAGGAGTACATGATGACGGAGAAGTACGCCTGCGCGGACTGCGGCATCGCCATGCCGGAGATCGAGCCGCGCCTCTTCTCCTTCAATAGCCCCTTTGGCGCCTGCCCCGACTGCAGCGGCCTGGGCAGTCACGAGCACTTCTCCGAGGACCTGGTCATCGACCCGGACCGGTCCGTGCTGGAGGGGGCCATCATCCCATGGAAGACGAAGCCCTACTACGTTAAGAAGATCCGGCTCTTTGCGGAGAAGTACGGCTGGGACCTGACGCCGAAGTACGGGGACCTGCCTGAGGCGGTCCGGAGCTTCATCTGGAACGGCAGCGGCGCGGAGCGGGTCCCCATGGTGTTCGACGAGGGGGGTGTCGCGCGGCCCTACATGGGGCGCTACGAGGGCGTCGTCAACTGGCTTGAAACCATGCTGAGGGACACGGAGTCCGAGAAGACCCTGGAGGAACTGGCGGCCTATCGGGAAGAGGACGTCTGCCGGGCCTGTGGGGGCCTGCGCCTGCGCCCGGAGGCCCTGAACGTGAAGGTGGGAGGCCACGGCATCGGGGACCTGATGGTCATGCCCATCGACGAGCTGGCCGTGAGGATGCGCCGGCTGGACCTGGGGCGGACGGAAACCAGCATCGTGGAACAGGTGCTGAGCGAGATACGCCGGCGGCTGGACTTCCTGGTGGACGTGGGCGTGGGCTACCTGACCCTCCTCCGCCGGGCGGACACGCTGTCGGGTGGCGAGAGCCAGCGCATCCGTCTGGCGACGCAGATAGGCTCAAACCTCAGCGGCGTGCTCTACGTGTTGGACGAGCCCACCATCGGGCTGCACTCCCGCGACACGGAGCGGCTGGTGCGCTCTCTGGACTCCATTCGGGACCTCGGCAACACCGTGGTGGTGGTGGAGCACGACCGCGAAACGATGAAGGCGGCGGACGCGCTCATCGAGATGGGGCCGGCGGCGGGAGAGTTGGGCGGGGAGGTGCTGCAGAACGGGTCCTACGAGGCGGTGGTGGCCTCAAACGGACTCACGGGGCCCTACCTGCGGGGCGAGGCTTCGGGCATCGTGCGGCGGGGCGAGCGACGGAGGCCCCAGGGCTGGCTCACGGTACGGGGTGCCGCGCACCACAACCTGAAGAACATCGACGTCAAGATTCCCCTGGGCGCGTTCACCTGTCTCTGCGGCGTGTCGGGCTCCGGCAAGAGCAGCTTCCTCTACGACGTGCTCTACCGCGGCCTCCGGCGCAGGTTGGACCGCGACTTTCGTGAGCGTCCGGGCCGCTTTCGGGCCATCGAGGGGGCGGAGGCGTTCGACAACGTCGTGTTGGTGGATCAGAGCCCCATCGGGCGCACGCCGCGGTCGAACCCCGCCACCTACACGGGGGTCTTCTCCCTGATCCGGGAGTTCTACGCGGGGCTGCCCGGAGCGAAGATACGCGGCTACAACGCGGGGCGCTTCAGCTTCAACGTGAAGGGCGGCCGCTGCGAGGCCTGCGGCGGCGCAGGGTCCATGAAGATATCCATGCTCTTCCTGCCGGACATCTACGTGGACTGCGAGGTGTGCGGCGGGACGCGCTACAATCACGAAACGCTGGAGGTGCGCTTCAAGGACCGGTCCATCGCGGACGTCCTGGCCATGACGGTGGACGACGCCGCGGAGTTCTTCGGAGACATCCCTCGCATCGCGGGCCGCCTGCGGCTGATTCAGGACGCCGGCCTGGGCTACATCCGCCTTGGGCAGTCGGCCCTGACGCTGTCGGGAGGCGAGGCTCAGCGGGTGAAGCTCTCGAAGGAGCTGTCGAAGAAGTTCAGCAGCCGGACGCTCTACCTGTTGGACGAGCCCACGACGGGCCTGTTCTACACGGACGTGAGAAAGCTGATGGAGATCCTCCACCGCATCGCCGACAACGGCAGCACGGTGGTGGTCATCGAGCACAACCTGGACGTCCTGCTGTCGGCGGACCACATCATCGACCTGGGGCCGGAAGGCGGGGAGGGCGGCGGCCGCATCGTGGCGGAGGGCACCCCCGAACAGGTGATGCGGAAAAAGGGGTACACGGCGCGTTTCCTGCGGGAGTACGCGCAGGAGATCGAGGGGGCAGTGGCCCTCAAAGGAGCGTAGGACACATGGCGGAACGATTCAGCGGAGGAAAGGGCGGGCCGCGCCGGAGCGGCGGGGAGGGGCGCAGGCGTCCCGACCTGAGGGGGCCAGGACGCCCCACGGAGGCGCGGCGGGGTCGGTCCCCGCGCGAGGAGGCCCTTCGCAGGCCCGCGGAACGGGCCCTGCCGCCGGACGACGTCTGTTGGGGGCGCCAGCCCGTGCTGGACCTGGTGCGGAACACGCCCTCGCGATGCACGCGGCTCCTGATCGCCAACAACGTTCGGCCGCCCTACCTGGATGAGCTGGTGGACCTGGCACGGGCTGGGCGCGTCGTGTATCAGCTGGTGGCGCCGGAGGCCCTGGACAAGCTCTGCCCCGGAGAACGCCATCAGGGGGTGGCCTGCCGGCTGACGGAAACGGTTCCCGTGGACCTGGAGCCCTTTTTGAAGGCCCTGCCCGCCGAGGCTCCAGCCCTGATCGTGGTGCTGGACCACGTGGAGGACCCCCACAACCTGGGGGCCATCGTGCGCTCCGCCGAGGCTGCCGGGGCTGCCGCTGCGGTCTACTCGCGCCGCCGCTCCGCGCTGCCGGGTGGGACGGTGGTCAAGACCAGCGCCGGCGCCTCACTGCGCCTTCCGATGATCCCGGTGGTTAACGTCGTCCGGACGCTGGAGCAGCTTCAGGCCGCGGGCTTCTGGATCGTGGGCCTCGAAGGACGTGCGGAGGTCAGCCTCTGGGAGGACGAGGTGCCGGCGCGCCTGGCCCTCGTCGTCGGCGCCGAGGGGGAGGGGCTGTCGCGCCTCGTGAGCGAGAGCTGCGACCAGCTGCTGCGCGTCCCCATCCAGGGTGGCGTGGGGTCCCTCAACGCCAGCGTGGCCGCGGCGCTTGGGATGTTCGAGTGGCGCCGGACCCGCGCATCCGCTTCGGCTCAAGGAGGGGATTAGGTCGTGGAGAAGGACGTTAGGAGGACGGGCATCGCCGTGATTGGAGCGGGGGCCCTGGGGGGCGCCGTGGCGCGCGGTCTGGCCAGGGCGGGGTGCCGGGTAACGGCTTCGTGCCCCCACCCGGACCGTCGGCCGGAGGTGGCGCAGGAGGGCGTCCGCTTGATCGCGGACAACGCCGAGGCGGCCCGCGGCTCGGAGGTGGTGATGTTTGCCCTGAAGCCCCACCTGACCCTGGGGGCGGTGCGGGAGCTGCGCGGCGCCCTGGGGGGAAAACTATGCGTCTCTCTGGCGGCGGCGGTGTCCCTGTCCCTGCTGGAGGAGGCCGCCCCGGAGGCCCGTTGGGCCCGCGTCATGACGAACGTCTGTGCGGCGATGAACGCGGCCTTCAGCGGCGTGGTCGTCGCGAACGGGTGCGCGCCGGAGGACGGGGAGTGGCTTCGCGCGGCCTTTTCCCTGCTGGGGGACGCGGAGTTTACGGAGGAGGGCAAGCTGGACGCGCTGACCGCGCTGATCGGGTCCGGCCCCGCGTTCTTTTTGGAGCTCCTGGAGGGGGCTGCCATGGGGGGCATCCAGGCGGGGCTGCCGAAGGCCCTGGCTTACCGGGGTGCTGTGGCGGCCGCGCTGGGCGCGGCGCGGCTGGTGACGGGCTCCGGCCGGACGCCCTCCGACCTGCGGGACGCGGTCTGCACCCCCGGCGGCATGACCATCGAGGGCGTTGCGGAGATCGAGCGCCGCGGCGTCCGCGGCGTCATGATGGACGCCGTGACGAGCACGGCGCGGAAGGGCAGCGTCCTGACGCAGAACGTCGCGAAGTCCCTGCGCTGAGGCAGGGACTTCGCGATGGAGCGCGGGGCCGGAGGCGCCTTGACGGGGCGTCCTCGGCCCCGCGCTTCGCATCGGACGGTTATTCCCGGTCAATCCTCGCGCTGCTGGTTCGAGCGGATGTCCTCCAGTTTCTGCCTTCGATGGTGGCGGTTGAACAGGCGCCCCAGAATCCTCTCGGTCTTCTCGGTGAGGGTATAGTTTTCGATCAGGCGGCTCTCCTTCTCCGCGGAGGTTTCACCCCTGAAGGCCGCCTTCAGCATGGCCGGGGAGAGGATGGTGCAGGCGATGATCATGATGATGATCGGGCCAAGGTACTGCTCGTGGATGGCGTGCATGGCGATGCCCTTGTTGGCGACGATCAGCGCGACCTCGCCGCGGCACACCATGCCGAGCCCCGTCTGAACGCACTGCCGATTGGTGAAGCCGCAGAGCTTCGCGCCCAGGCCGCAGCCGATGAGCTTGGAGGCGACGCCCACCAGCACCAGCACCAGCGTGAAGAAGACGAGCCAGCCGGACATGCTGGGGATGGAAACCTCGAGGCCGATGTTGGCGAAGAAGACGGGCGTCAGCAGGAGGTAGCCCATCGTGTCGAACTTGCTGGCGATGTACTGTCCCTTGGGCGCCATGGCGATGATCATGCCTGCGGCGAAGGCCCCCGTGATGTCCGCGATGCCGAACACCACCTCGGCGGTCCAGGCCATGAAGAGGCAGAAGGCAAAGCCCGCCACGGGGTAGCGGCGCAGGTTCCTCTCCGCATTTCGATGGTCCATCCACACCATGGCCCGGTGGTAGGCGACGGCGGCGATGCCCACGAAGGCGAAGAAGCCCAGGAGCCTCACGCCGATGAGCGCCAGGCTCACCTGCTCCCCTCCCATCCCGCTGACGATCGTGAGGCAGATCAGGCCCAAGATGTCGTCGATGAGCGCCGCCGCGAGGATCGTGTTGCCCACCTTCGTGGCCAGCATGTTGATCTCCTTCAGGGCCTCCACGGTGATGGAAACGGAGGTGGCGGTAAGGACGGAGCCCAGGAACAGGGCGGACTCCAAGTTCGTGGCCGGCTCAAAGGCGTAGAGCATCAGCGCCCCCATGCCGAGCGGCGTCAGCACGCCGAGGAGCGCCACGAGGAACCCCGCCTTGCCGGATGCCTTCAGGTCCTTGACGCTGGTCCCCATGCCGGCGGTGAACATCAGGACGATGACCCCCAGCTCCGCCAGCCGGGAGAGGAGCGGCGAGGGCATGAGGCAGAACCGGACGCCGAAGAGGGCGTTCGTGAGCTGTCCCAGCACTGCGGGGCCGAAGATCAGTCCCGCCATCAAGGCGCCCACCACCTGCGGCAGCTGGGCGCGGCGCGAGATGAGGCTGAATATCTTCGTGGATAAGAGAATGACGCAAAGGCTCAAGAGATAAGTGTAATCCAAAGACGATCCCTCCCGTTGATGCGACTGTCGATCGCTGTCCCGTATGCGGGGCATAATGAGCGTTATACCATACTTCCGGAGATTTTAAAAGAAAGGGCTGAAGGGAATTTCCAGCCGTTCCGGGGAGTTCCTTGCGACCTGCTTCGGGACGGCGAGATTACGTTTTTGCCCCCCTTGACTTTACCATCCCCCTTGACGCATACTTACGCGGGGCCTTGGTCGGGGAGTTGGTCTGAACGGCATGGCCCCGCACCCTTTAAGACGGGAGGAGGATCGCCATGTTCGGTTTTTCCTGACGCACTGAGCCGCGGTGCACGGGATGCATCGTTCGGTGCGGTCCTCTGAGGATCGGTCCTGCATCGTAAAGACGATTTCGACAGGCCCCGCCCTCTCGTCCCCCTTCCGTACCGTTCGTTGACCCCCTTGATGGGGTCTTCCCTTCATCTATTTATTTCCATAGCGACACGCGAACGTCCCGTGCCCGACGGCAGGGGAGGTGTTCCGCGTCGCGCAGTCGTGTCATTTTTTAAGTCCTGAGGAGGATTGTGTGTTCATGAAAAAAGCAGTTGCTCTGTTGTTGGTTGCGCTCGTCCTGTTTCCGTCCATGGCCTTCGGCGTCGACGCGAGCCAGGAGGCGAAACGCTTCAAGGTCTGGTTCGACACGGGCGGCGGCCCCGGCGAGTCCTACGGAACCGTGCTGCAGAACGGCGCTGCGGCTGCGGCGCGGGACCTGGACCTTGACATCGCGTTCGTCTACTCCGACTGGAACGCCGAGAAGATGTTGGAGAACTTCCGTCAGGGCCTGACCTCGAAGCCGGACGGAATGGTCGTCATTGGGGTCCCCGGCGACGACGCCTATGAGCCCCTGATCGATCAAGCCTATGCCCAGGGAGCTCTCGTCACCTGCGTTGACACGCCGCTGCCCCGACTCTACAAAAAGTACCAATCCCGCGGTTTTGGGCTGATCGGCCCGGACAACTACAATCAGGGCAGGATGCTGGCCGAGCGCTGCGTTACGCAGTTCGGCCTCAAGGAGGGAGACCGGGTCATGGTCTGGGGTTTGAAGAGTCTGCCCGGACGCGGGCGGCGCGCCCTGGCCATCCTGGACGTGTTCGAGAAGGCGGGATTGACGGCGGACTACATCGAGATCTCGCCTGAGATCAACAAGGACGCGACGCTGGGCGCTCCGGTCCTGACGGGCTACCTCTCCTCCCATGAGGATTGCAAGCTCGTCGTCATCGATCACGGAGCGTTGACCGCGCAGTCCGGGAACGCCCTCCGGTCCGCGGGGATGGACCCCGATCGCGTGGCGGTGGCCGGCTTCAGCCTCTCCCCTGCGACGGCCGAGGCCATCCGTTCCGGCTACCTGGACCTCGTGGGCGAGGGACAGCCCTACCTCATCGGCTATCTGGCCGTTGTGAATCTCGTTCAGTCGCGCCTCTGCGGATTCGGCGGGCTGGTGATCGACACGGCGGGCGGGTTCGTAGACAAGGAGAACATTGAACAGATTGCCCCTTTGGCGGAGAAGGGCGTGCGCTGAAGCGTGGAGGGCGGGAAAGGCGGGGCGGACGCCGCCCTGGTTGAGATGCGGGGCATCCGTAAGTCCTTCGGGAACGTGGAGGCCCTTCGGGGTGTCAACTTCCGCGTGAACGCTGCGGAGATCGTTGGCCTGCTGGGCGACAACGGGGCGGGCAAGTCCACCCTGATCAAGGTGTTGTCGGGCCTCTACGGCGCGGATGCGGGGACGTTCTTCTTTCGGGGCCGGAAGCTCGACTGGACGCGGTCCTGCGTCTCCCGTGCGCGGGACCTGGGCATCGAGACCGTCTATCAGGACAGGGCGCTGGGCCTGCAGCAGTCCCTGTGGCGCAACGTCTTCGTGGGCCGGCATATAAAAGGTTCATGGGGGCTGATCGATGTGGCGGAGGAACGCCGCGTCACCGCGGAGCTCCTGGCGCGCATGGGGCTGGGAGGAGGTCGCCTGACCCCGGACACCCGTGCCGGAGTGCTGTCGGGCGGGGAGCGGCAGGGGCTGGCCATCGGGCGGGCCATGTACTTCGATGCCGAGCTCGTCGTCCTGGACGAACCGACGACGGCCCTGGCCCTGAGCGAGGTGGACAAGGTGCTGGAGTTCATCTGCGGGGTGCGGGAACGGGGAAAGTCCGTGGTGTTCATCACCCACAGCATCGATCACGTCTGGGCGGTGGCGGATCGTTTCGTCGTCCTGTCCCACGGGCTCAACGCGGGGGAGTGGACGCGCGGAGCGCTGACGCTGCCGGAGCTGACAGCGCGTCTGAGGGAGGTCGCGCTATGAACGCAGGCTTTCGGCTGCGCTCGGCCCTTGCGCTCCAGCTTCCCATCACCGCGGTGCTCCTGCTGCTCTGGGGCTTCTTCGTCCTGACCGCGCCCGCGACGTTTCTCTCCCGCTACATCTACCTCTCGTTTATGACGACCATCCCCTTCGTGGCGATCGTCGCGATGGGGATGACCCTGGTGGTCGTGGCCGGGGAGATGGACCTGTCCTTCGCCTCGAACATGGCGATGTCCAGCTTCCTGTTCGCCGTCGTGGCGAAGGCCACGGGGTCCGCAGCGACTGGCCTCGTGGCGGGGCTCGCCGCGGGGGCAGGCATCGGCCTGATCAACGGGCTGGTCGTGGTCAAGACGGGGGTGCCCTCGATCGTCGTGACGATCGGGTTCGATTTCCTCTGGCGGGGCTGCGTGATGTTGCTCTCCGGCGGGCTTGCGGTTGCCTTGCCCTTCGTCCGCCGGCTGCCGTTTACCGCCCTGTTCGTCGGGCGCGTCGGCGGGTTGATCCCCGCGCAGTTTTTGTGGGCTCTGGGGCTGGCCGTCGTCACGGCAGTGATCTTGCACCGCACCTCTTGGGGAGATGCCCTGCGCTTCATTGGCGACGACCGGGAGGTCGCGCGGATGATGGGGCTTCCGGTGGCGCGAGCCCGCGTCGCGGTGTTCGTCCTGCTGGGCCTGACGGCCGCCTTCTCTGGAATTTTGGCGTGCCTGGAGCTGGCCAACTGGTGGCCTACTCAGGGCGAGGGGTACCTTCTGCTGGTCTTCGCCTCCGTGTTCATTGGGGGAACTTCCGTGTACGGCGGCAGCGGCAGCGTCTGGGGTACGACGGCAGGAGCTGCGGTGATCGGCATGATCGAGGCAGGGGTCGTCAGTGCGGGGTGGTCCGGCTTTTGGACGCGCTTCGTACACGGCCTCGTGTTGGTTTGTTCCGTGTCCTTCTACGCCCTGACCGCGCGTCGGCGCGGGAACGGCGTCGGAAGCTGAGTAACCTTAGGGGGGTTCAACATGCACGATATCGACGCCATCTTACAGAAAATGAGGGAGGCCCTTCCCGCCGGTCCGGTGCGGATCAAGGAGGCCGTGGAGGCGGGGCGGAAGGTGGTGGGCTGCTACTGCGCCTACACGCCCTACGAGGTGATCCGCGCGGCGGGAGCCATTCCGGCCACCCTGTGTGCGACGAGCGAGAAGCCCATCGCCGCGGCGGAGGAGCGCCTGCCGCGAAACCTCTGCCCGCTGATTAAGGCCAGCTACGGCTTTGCCCTGACCGACACCTGTCCCTACTTCCACTTCTGCGACCTGGTGGTGGGGGAGACGACCTGCGACGGCAAGAAGAAGATGTACGAGCTGATGGACCGTCTCAGGCCCACGCACGTCATGCAACTGCCTCAGACCGTTTCTGAGGAGGCCGTGGGGCAGTGGCAGGAGGAGATCGAGCACCTGGCCTGGAGGCTTGAGGAGCTCATGGGCGTGACGATCACGGAGGAGGCGCTGAGGCGCGAGATCGCCTGGCGCAACGAGGAGCGCCGCGTCATGATGGACCTTTACGCGCTCTCCGAGCTGAACCCTGCGCCCCTGTCCGGCCGTGAGGTCCACATGGTGAACGAGTACTTCAAGATCAGCTTCAGCGACCCTGAGATGCTGGACCAGATTCGGGACCTGACGCGCAAGGTCCGGGAGAACTACGAGGCGGGCGAGCGCCGCGTGCCGCCGGACCGTCGGCGCATTATCGTCACGGGCTGTCCCACCGGCAAGAGCGTGGAAAAGGTGTTTAACGCCATCGAGGAGAACGGCGGCGTGATCGTTGCGTTCGAGAACTGTGGGGGCATCAAGCCCGCCTACGAACTGGTGGACGAGTCGCTGCCGCCCTACGAGGCGCTGGCCCGGAAGTACCTGGGCATCCCCTGCTCCTGCATGACGCCGAACACGAAGCGCCTGGACCTGTTGGAGAGCCTGGCCGATGACTACGCGGCCGACGGGATGGTGGACCTCATCCTCCAGGCGTGCCACACGTACAACGTGGAGTCCTTCCAGGTGCACGAGCGCATGGAGAGCATGGGCATCCCCTGCATCACCGTGGAGACGGACTACTATCAGGGCGACGTGGAGCAGCTGTCCACGCGCATGGGCGCCTTCGTCGAGATGATGGGGTAGGGGCGTGGGCACGGTGACGGACGGCGTGGACGCGCCGCTCTGGACGGTCGGGGTGGACATCGGCTCGGTAGGGGTCAAAGCAGCTCTGATGCGCGGCTCGGAGTGGGTCGACCGCCTCGTCGTCCCTACGGGCTGGACCCCCGGCGAGACGGGGAACGAGGCCTGCGCGCAGCTTCTGGAGCGGAACGGCCTGGCGCGGGACGACGTGGTCCGCACGGTGGCGACCGGCTATGGGCGAAACGCGGTGGAGGCCGACGCGCGCGTCACGGAGATATCCTGTCATGCCGTGGGCGCAGGCCGACTCTTCCGGGACGGGGAGGACGGCCGCAGCGTGCGGACGATCCTGGACATTGGGGGGCAGGACAGCAAGGTCATCGCCCTGGACCGGGACGGGAACGTGGTCAACTTCCTGATGAACGACAAGTGCGCTGCGGGGACGGGACGCTTCCTGCAGAACATGGCCGTCATGCTGGGCTGCACGCTCGCGGACTTCAGCAGCCTGCCCGACGACCTGGAGCCCCACGCCGTTTCCAGCATGTGTACGGTGTTCGCGGAAACGGAGGTCGTGGGGCTTCTGGCCCGTGGGGTGGACAAGCAGGCCCTGTCCCTGGGGCTGCTGGACGCCGTGGCCTCCCGCGCTGAGGGGATGCTGCGGCGCGTGGGGCTTCGCGAGCCCGTGGCCTTCACCGGCGGGGTTTCGCGGAGCCGCAGCCTGGTGCGTCTCCTGGAGAAACGACTGGGCTGTGCCGTGCGGGTCAGCCCGGACTCGCAGTTCGCCGGAGCGCTGGGGGCGGCGCTCCTGGCCCGGAAGCAGGCGTTGCGGGAGCGAAGCGCCCGGAGTTAAAAAAGAGGCCGTTATTTTCGTGGGAACTCTTCGGCAGCCCCGCTCATCCTTGGTGATATATCCTTTAACCTGGAGGTGTAGCGCATGTTTCCTCGTGATATTGTTTCCGAGTATGCATTTCTGAGGCACTCGCGGAATCTGCTACGTGCGAGAGGAAACTTTATTCGTTCGTGGGCGGACCACGAGCTGAATGCTGTCTTGGGTGAGGGCACCCCTGTATATAATAAATATTTTGGCGGCTGCTGGGTTACCCGCTGCATGCGCCGCTGTATGCGGCAGGACACGGAGCGGGTCGAAAGTATCTTGGAGTCTCTGGCGGCAGAGCGCGGATGGAACGAGGTGCAATGTGCAGAGGCACGGGATGCCGTGTTTGTCCCTGTGACAAAGCCTGTGATGACCCTGCAACTCGGCGCGGAATACGAGGAGGACAGTCTGACCAGGCTTACCGCAGCGCTGGAACGTGAGCCGTCTTTCGAAACCCTCCATGCCGTTACAGCAGCAAAAGCAGGAGCGTCTGATGGAATACTGACTTCCGTTCGATCGATCTTGCCACGCCTTGATGGTATACCGGGTCCCTTTCATTTTATGCTGCATCTTATTGACCATGATTTTTCGATTTATAGCATGAAGCACCTGAAAAATCCGAGTGACCGCGTAAGTATGCTCTGCAAAGCCTATAGCGGCAACCGCACACTCATGCGGGCGATATCAAAACGCGCGGGTGAGCTTCAGCGTAAGCTGATAGAGTCCAGGCCTGATGGTTGCCAGGTTGCGATTCAGGAGCCGATCCGGCGCGTGAGCCTTGAGGGCTATCGCGGTGTGCTGGGTGTCCAATATCTGGAAATCCCGACAAAGGAGAGCTCTTATCCTGTTTTCCTCATTATGAAAAAGCCCTTGGGCCGATCCCATTTCTTTCTCTCTCGCTGAGGGGATTAAATTTTTGTGTCAGACGTCGTCAATATTTTATAGAGGAAACGAGGAGTCCTCCTGTTGGGTAGTCGCGTAAACAACGGTGTTATGAAAGGGGCGAGAAGCGCGCAGCGATACGAGATATTCTTCAGGAGAATAACTCGCCACGGCAGAGAACTATTATGAATGCTAAAGGAGGAGCACGATGAACAGAATCTTTATGTTTGATGACATTTGTGAGCATTTTGAAGAAAATGACGTGGCAGAAGCGCTTGTCAGCGCTGCGCGGGAACGTGGGCGGGAATATATGCGGGACTTGCTGGAGGAGCACGGGATCGATGGCATAATGGATGAAAAGCTCGATCTGTTTTTCTATCCCGCTGCACGGTACAATTTCAAGGAATTTGAGAAGGAACTCTTTCGGTCCCGGGACGACCCCGAGTGGGAGGATGCACAGCGCGATGTATTGCGGAAACTTATGGGGGGCGAAGCGTTCGAGGCAATAGACCAAAATGTGCCGGACGTCCTGGAGTTACTGGAAGAAAATACGGGCGGGGCAGTAAATGGATTCATGTTAATGGAACTGCATCGAGGAGCTTACTGCGAGTTGAGAGAGCGTGCTTTGTCACGGGCGAAAGAACTGGAACAGCTGTCAAATGAATTGGTAGAGCAGGCGCAGGCAGTAGCAGATTCGTTCTTTAGGACCAGTGTGGCAGAAGCTGTCGCGAACGAGCCGCGTCTTTTGGTGAATGCGGAGGATTTCGATGAATTTCGCATGGGGCTGGCCTTGCTGGGTGATGTTGACGATGACATGGGCCTGCCTGATTACATGAATCTGCCTGAGATACGGAGGCTGCTTGACCGCGCGAATGCTTCGAAACAGTATGGGACGTTGTATGAGAGTGCTCTGGGCTATACGCAGAGCAATATTGATCGATGCTGGCTTGCTCCATTTCGTGATCGGATCGATATCGCTTTTGCTCGGCGAGTTGCAGAACGATGCGGCTGGAAGCCGACAGAAGATGACGAAGGCTTGGGCCATTTGAGCTAGACGAAGCATAAGAGGGGTACAGGTCGTTGTGATAGGATTGGCGAGGCTCTGAGGGCAACTCGGGACACGTTTGAACAACGTCTTCGTGACCCTGCTGAGTTTTTGGCTCGACTTGATATTCGGCAGGGCTTCTTTTTAGTTGGCTGTAGAGGTGCTCGACGGTTTTGCCGTTGGCCGTCCGCGGTCGATGTGAAATAATAAGCAAATATGTGCAGCCGGACCCTTGGGGACCGAGCAGTCAAAAGGAGCTGGATCATGATGAAAAGCGTCACCAGAAGTTCGTGCGCCGCATGGGCGCTGTCGCTGTGCCTCGTCCTGTCGTCGATCTTCGCCGGCGCGGCCTGGG
>NZ_DBHLDX010000041.1:2013-16808 GCF_057312375.1 Fretibacterium sp. | reverse complement strand
GGCCTTTTTTTCTCCTCTCTCCCCCTTCTGTTGCTTTTAGATTGTAAATCCAAGCTGGAAAGGCAAGGTGCGCATTGGGGATGGTATCTATAGCCCAAGGTCAGGTGAAGAGCGCCCATCCCCGGTACAGTGCTTCGACAATCCCCTGCCCCTCAGCATTCTGGGGGCTCCCAAGCCCGCTCAGGCCCGTTTCTACCTTGGCGACGAGAAGGGAGCCCCGCAGCCTGACGGGCGCCCCAAACAGGCCGCCGGATACGCAGGGGACAAAAAGAAGCTCCGGGGCCGCAAGGTATATCTGCACCACACGCTGGCGCACCTGGACAAGGAAGGGAAAGCGGACTACTGGGACGAACACCAGGGGGCCAGGATGTCCATCTTTCCGGAGTATCGGCAGCCCTCTGGGGAAAAGCAATGCAGCAGCCAAAACCGTTCGATCACAGGCTGGATTCCCAAGGGGACCGATTTCCGGTTTGACGTTAAGGTGGAAAACCTGACGCGGGAGGAGCTGGGCACCCTGCTGGCCCTTCTGAGCCTGGAGCAGCAATATTTTCGCCTGGGCTTCGCCAAACCCCTGGGGCTGGGCAGCGTGGCCCTTTCCATTCAATGGAACGGGGAGGAACCGCTTCCCTTCATGACCGGCGAAGACTTCAGAGACCGCTATCGCAGGCTGGACGGCCCCGCTCCCTCGACCAAGGGCTTGTCCAAGGGGCAGGTTCAGGCGACGATCCAGAATTACCAGAAGAACGTCTTTCGCCTTTACGGCACCCCCCCTAAGGACGACGCTGTCCTTGGGGACGCTGAGCTTTTCCCGTGGGAAAAGAGCGAATTTTTCAAGGCTCTGGGACCAGAGCAGCAGAAGTCGTTCCGCTTCGCCTGGCTGGAGGCCCTGGAAAAGGATTCGGCAGAGCCGCCCATGGAAGCCCTTCCAGACAGGGAAATGCTCGAAGAACTTTACAAAGAGGAGATCGACGCGCTGCCTGGGGCGTACAAGGACCTCCTGAAGAAGGTCAAAGCCAGCCGTAAGAGTGACTGCGGATGGAGCACCCTCTCCTTCATCAAGGACTTCACGAGTGCGATGAAAGGCTTCACCGATGCCCCCGTGACCTACCCGCGCAGCGAGGAAAACCGTTCCGATGGATTCGAGGGGTTCGGCTGGTTTGTGGAGAACGAAAAAATGGAAGGCGGCAAATGCGTAAACGGCCATAGCCTGCCCGCTGTCGGCACGCCCCTGAGCGGCCTCTGAGAGGAGGAACGAAATGTCTTCGATCGTGGAACAGGATATCCGCCTCATCAACCTGGAGACGGGAGGGAATCAGGCCTACATCTTCGCCTCCAACAAGCTGCGCAACGTCGTGGGGGCCTCCGAGCTGCTCTACCGCGTCGGGACCCGGTACGTGGAGCAGGCTGTCGACGAGGCGACGGGGAGAGGCTTTTCCGTCACCTACATTGCCGAAGAAGCGCCCATCGAGGCCACGCAGGGCGAGGCCATCGAGGCGGTCATCGCCACGTCGGGCAAGGCTCTATTGCTGGCGCGCAGCGAGGAGGTGGCCAAACGCTTCGTCCGGTCGTGGAGTCGGATCGTCCTCTCGGAAGCGCCGGGTCTCGACGCCGTGGCCGTCTATTCCAGGGAGGCCGTTGACCCCTCCCTGCCCCTGAGTTCCTCCTCAAAGAATTCCTTCCTGCAGGCCTTCCGAGAGACCTCCCGCCAGATGACCCTCCTGCGGGCCCAGGGACAGGCCTCCCCTCTGGCCCGATTCCAGCGTCTGCCCATCGCGGCGGAATGTACCTACTCCGGCCTGCCTGCCGTCGGGCTGGAGGCAGGCAAGGGAGGAGGAGACCCGCTCCCTGTTGCAGGACCCGCGCTGGCGCAGCGGAAAGCTTCGCGAGACGAGGATTTTAAGGCGCGTATGCAGGGACTTTTTCCGGAGGGATGGAAGAGCGGCCTTTTCGAGGATGAAGGGCTGAAATCCCTCGAGGGACGGGATTGGCTCGCGGTCGTCCATGCCGACGGAAACGGCCTGGGGCAGCTGTTCATCGACCTTGACCGATGGGTGAACGCCCTTAAGAACGGGGCCGCGACGGGGCGGGACTACATCCGTTGCTACCGCGAGTTCTCCTCCGCGCTGGACGTGATCAGCCGCGAGACGTTCCGCGAGGCCGTCGAGGCAGTCTGGGGCGAGAAAAGCCCACGCGCCCTGCCCATCGTCCCCGTTGTGGTAGGGGGGGACGACCTCACCGCCGTCATGGACGGCTACAGGGGCATCGACTTCACACGGACCTTCATGGAAAAATTCTGCAAAAAGACGCAGGACCACGAGGCCGTACGGCCCATCCTGGAGAAGGCCGGGCTCCCTCGGCTGGGAATGTGCGCGGGGATCTCGATCGCAAAGCCGCACTTTCCCTTCTCTCAGTCCTACAACATGGCCGAAGATCTGATGCAGAGCGCCAAGGAGGTCAAGAAACAGTACGGCAAGGACTCTATCTCCTTGGACTTTCACATCCTCTACGACTCCGTCGCCACCTCTGCCTCCGACGTCCGGAAGTCCCTGACCATCCGGGAGGAGCAAGACGGCAGCCAGCAGGAAAGGCACCTCACCGCCAAGCCCTACGTCGTTTCCAGAGGAAGTCGGGAGAAGCCGGACGACGCGGGGAAGACGAACGAGGAAAAGGCGGAGCTGGAAAGACAGCATGAGGCATGGAGCCGCGTTCACGATTTCGGGGCGTTCCAGCGCGCCGTGGACGTGCTCGTGCGCGTGGAGGCAAGCTCAAAAAAGCCCCTGCTTCCCTCCTCTCAGGCCCATGCGGTGCGGGAGTCCCTCTTCTCCGAGCACCTCAAGACGCAGGAGGCGGAGTGGGCGTTTCTCATGAACACGTATAGGGACTTTGCAGCGCAGTGGCGAAAGGTTTCCGCGGATTCGCCCTCCCTTTACGTCGATCTGGAGAAAACTGGAAAAGACGGAGTTTTTCACCACTACACCCATTTTCTGGACGCCTTGGAGGCCGCGAAGTTCGAGGCCCCCGGCAGGGAAAAAGAAAAAGGTTCTTCCAGGGACGAGGAGGCGACGGCATGAACGGGAATTGGCTGCGTCTGCGGTTTGATTCCGACTGGCACGTTGGTTCGGGCGCCGGCATTCCGGGGAGCGTGGACCGTCAGGTCCTGCGAGACGAGGAGGGCTTCCCCTACGTCCCCGGCAAGAGCCTGACCGGCATCCTGCGCGACGCCGCGGAATGGATCGCCGACACGCGGGACACCGCGGAAAAGGGCAATAAGTGGAAAAATGCCCTGATCGGCCTGTTTGGGGAACAGCCTGAGAGCCATGGGGGGACATCGGGAGGCTTCGTCTCTGGCGCGGCGGTCGGCATCGGGAGCGCCACGCTGAGCCAGGACCCGCGGAATTACGTTCAGGGGCTTCGAGAGGAGTCCGGGCCGGATTTGCGCACGGCCCTCTTCACGGTTCGGCCGGGGGTGAAGATCGACCGGACGACGGGCCGAGCTCTGGAGGACCACCTCTTCTCCACGGAGCGGGTGCGCGGATGCACGCTCTACGCCCCCGTCAAATACCTGAGGGGTCCCCTGTCCAAGGATGAAGAGAAGCTGCTGGAGGACGCGGTCAGGGCCGTGCGTCGGCTTGGGGGAAAGCGCCGGAGAGGGGGCGGACGATGCCGTCTCGACTGGTTCAACGCTCCTGATCGGACGGAATCCGGGAAGGGACCGAAGACCTCGTGGCCAGGGGCCGGATCTTCCGTGGAACTGGACTTCCGTCTCACGACGCTCCAACCGGTCGTGATCAACAAGGTCACGTTGGGCAATCTCGTCCGAAGCGAGCCGACGCTCCCCGGCGTCTCCCTGCTGCCCTGGTTCACGCGCGAGGTCCTGGCCCCCCTGGGTGAGGAGGAACTGCGGTCCGCCGTCCTGGATGGAAGTTTCTCGGTGGGGAACTTCCTGCCCGAGGTCGAGGGCGGGCGCTCCCTGCCCGTCCCGCTGTGCCTGGCCAGGGAGAAGGAGGGCAAGGGGATGCTCAATCGGCTGGTGTCCCAGCCCGAAAAAGAGGGTGTGCAGATGAAGGACCTGCGCACGGGGTACATCCGCATCGAGGGGGAGAAGGTGCAGTACCTCCCCGCGGACAGCCGCAGGCTCTTGAGGACCCATAACACGGTGGAGGATGCAAGCCAAAGGCCCACGGAGAAGGTCGGCGGCCTCTTCACCTACGAGGCGATCCGCTCGGGGCAGACCTTCCGCGGGACGGTGCGGATGTCTGCGGAGCTTTGGGAGAAGGTGCGGGAGAAAAACGATATCCTCCAAAAGTTCGCCTCCAGCGAGCTCTCGATCGGCCAGTCCCGCAAGGACGAGTACGGGACGGTGTCGCTGCAGTACGTTCCGTCGGACGCCTCCGCGCCGGAGGGGCGGCTCTGGTCGCCCAAGCTGCTGGAGGCGGGCGGCAAAAGCTATCTGGTGGTCTATCTGATCTCGGACCTCCTGATCCGTGGGGGATTTCAGAGCTACTCCCTGCGGCTGGAGGACCTGAAGGGCGCCTTGTCCAGGGCGCTGCATGTGGAGCTTTCGGACATCCCCGACAGCGACTGGATAAACGTGGAGGGGCGAAGCTTCCGACAATCCCCCCTGGGCGGAACCTCCGGGCACTGCGTGCGCGTGGGGCGGCGCGAGTCGTGGCAGACGCGCTGGACCCTGCCTCGCCCATCCCTCAGCTACTTTCAGGCGGGAAGCGTCCTGCTGTTCCAAGTTACAAACCCCGAGGCGTGGAGTGAGGCTCATGCGCAAGCACTGGTTGAGCAGGGCCTTGGCGATCGGCGAGCGGAGGGCTACGGGCGCGTCTTACTGAACCCGCCCTTCCTGTGCGACAAACAGAGTGGGGTCGAAAAACTGGAAATTTCAAAGGAGACGGAGCAGAAGGAGCCGCCCTCGGCTCCTGATCTGCCCAAACTTCCTGAGGATCGAGCGCTCATCCTCTCCCTAGCGGAAACCCTGCTCCGGGAACAGTTCCGCCAGGCTGCACGCCGGGAGGCCTATGAGCTCGTCAAGACGAGAGAGAAGAGGGCCGTGTTCGCAGGCCATCCTCAAATGACATGGAGCAACGCCCCAAACGTCAGCCAGTTCGGGATGCTGCGGGAGTTCGCCGCGTTGATCGGGGACGTTCCCAAGCGATCTTCCGTGGAATCCATCCGGGACTGGCTCAATCTGCTTCCACAGAGTTCAGGAGGCGACGAAAAAGGCTCATGGGAGGATTCCTGGAGAGAATGGGTCCGGGAGCTTGTGGACGATCCCGAGAAAATATGGGGGCTTTCGGAAGCGTTCGAAGCCGTTAAGAGACGTTTTTGGAAGGTCTTTGCCAAGGCGGAGGAAGTGGAGTGGGAACGGTTGACGCTGCTCGCCCTGGCCGAGTTCTGGGACGTGTTCTGCGAGGCCGTCTTTGACGACGAAAAGCGGACGAAGGGAGGAAGCGAGGAATGAGCCGGACGATTGTCGGGAAGGTTTGGGTTCGCGGGGACCTCGTCGCCAAGACCCCGATCTCCGTGGGGGGGCTTGGCGCCGGGGAGCACGTGGACCTGGACGTCGCCGTGGACGGTGCCGGGCGGTTCTATATCCCCGGAACAAGCCTGGCCGGCCCCATGCGGGCCTGGCTTTCGGAAAACGTAGAGTCTGAGAAGCTGCTAGACACGCTCTTCGGTTTCATCGAACAGGCAAGGGACGGCGGACAGGCCAGCTTCCTTTTCATTGAGGACAGCCCGGCTCAGGGGGTGGCCCGCGAGCGGCGGCACGGCATCGCGCTTCGGGCGGACACCGGGACGGTCGCTGATGGGTTCTTTTACACGCGGGGCCTTCTGCCCCGCGGGACGCGCTTTCCCCTGGAGATGGAGTTGGATATTGACAAAAGTTCGGAGCCCGGAACGGAGCATCCCGCAGGGACGTTGGCCCTGCTTTTGAAGGCTATGTGCGAAGGGAAGGTTCGTTTTGGCGCCTGCAAGACGAGGGGTATGGGGGAGCTGCGCCTGGAGGACCTGAGAGTGGACTATTACGACTTCGCCGGAAATTCGGGAGACCTCGACCGATGGCTGGCATCAGGCGGCTCCAGCGAGGATCGAAGGGGCCTGGGGCTGGAGCAGGAGCTGAAGGCGCTTGAGTGCTTTGGGACACCGAAACGGAGAGAGCAGCGTCTCTTCGAGGTCCTCATCCACTGGCGGGCGTTGTCGCCCGTCATGGTCAAGGCGGGGCGCGACGGAGTGGAGGCCGACATGCTGCCCCTGATGAGCGGCGTCGATGGGGCCAAAGGCGCAGCGGGCAGCATCGCCCCCGTCCTGCCCGGTAGCTCCGTCAAGGGGGTCCTGCGCGCTCAGGCCCGCAGGATTTTGCACACGATCTTTGACCCCGACGGGGAGAATGCCTCGGAGAAGCCGGAGTATCTGAACCTCCTCGACGCCCTCTTTGGCTCGACGGAGTGGGCGGGACGGCTCTCGGTCGACGACGTCTACTACAGGCCGGAGGCACCCGTCTCCCCCGATGCGTGGCTGAAGGAGGACGCCAATGCCCTGAACGCCGTCACGGAACGGCACCAGCACGTCGCCATCGACCGCTTCACCGGCGGGGCTTCAGAGGGAGCGCTCTACAGCACCCGCCCGGTAAAGCGCGACGAGAGGGAAAGGGAAAGCGGATGGGAGCCCATTCGCTTGGCCTTGGACCTGTCGGACTTTCCCGAGGCGGAAGGGCACGCGGCACTGGCCCTGTTGAAGCTGTTGGTCCGGGACTTGGAGGATGGGTACGTATCCATCGGGTTCGGCTCCCGGCGCGGGATGGGCGAGATCGCCGTGGAGGGCGTCGATTGGGACGTTGGCTTCCCTGCGGATGAGAAACTTCAGACCGCCTGGGACGCCTTTGTGGATGGAGGCGGTGCCTTCCACCTCCCGCAGTTCCCGAAAGAGGAGACGAAACACAATGTGTGACGCGAGGAGAAATGAGATGAGGTCAACCACCCTGTACGCCCTGTCCAATCCGGCTGTCTCCGCTTCTGAGGCGATGAAGCAGGTCAAGGGGATCGGCGTGGATGCGGCGCGGCCGTTCGTCCTGGCCTACACCCCCGACTTCTGCGGCTTCGTCGATTGGAGGGAGGACAAAGGGGGCGGGGATGGAAAATTTCTCTCCCTCGATGGGGGCAAGACAATAGAGAACCTCTTTGAGCTGCGCTGCTTCTGTCCAACCTTTGAGCTGCGGTGGGTGCGAGAGGACAGCGGGAATAGGGGAAGGGCCGTCCGGCTGTCGGAATCCCCATTGCAGGGGGCGGAAAAAAAGGACATATCGGCTCTCGGCGGTCGCTACCTGCTCTGGGGGCGGGGGGTGGAGCGTCAGGGGGCCGTCCGGCTGTGTGACCACCGCATCGGGGAGCTTCCAGTCCCCGCGGCGATGCAAACGGGCGAGCGGGTGCTCTTGAACGTCGTGGAGTACTTCGTCCCTGACGAGTACGGGAACCTGACCTTCCTGGCGGAACGGCTGACGGGGCTCCAGCCGGCAACCGAGGCCGAAATTTTGAAGTTGACGGAAAGCGCATAGAGGCTCGAACGCACGCCGCTGCCCTCACGCTCTCATCCAGTATGGCCGCGCCCAAGGCGCGGCCATACGACCCTTTTACCAACTCGTGTTTCATCATGCGGATTGCCCCTGAAAGGGGAGTTGCCATCCCAGGTGGCGGGGGCTTGCTTTCAGCGCGAGGGACATCGCGCCCAAAAACCTTGGGGCGGCTACTTCAGGAGGACGTCCCGGTGGTCCAGGACCTCGAGGGCCGCGCTGCAGGCGCCGCAGTCGCAGTACTTCGCGCCCTTCGCCTTGATCTCCCGCCCGTGGGCCTCAAACTCCTTCGCCTTCTCGGCACCGAAGAGGGTGGCGCCCTCCTCCGACCCCATAAAAGCGATCAATCCGTCGATGGGCACCAGGTCCGCCTCCAGCTCCGCGATCAGGCTCCGGGCTTCAGTGGCTTCGTCGGCCTTCCCCAGCGCGTCCAGCCATCGCTGGCCGGCGGCCCGCGCCTCGGCGCAGCAGGATGGCGCCGCCATCATCCGACGGACGACCTCGATCATTTCCTTCTTGTCCACAGTCAAACAGCTCCCTTCAGAAAAAGACTCCACGGCGCAGCGTTGACGCCACCTCGGCCCTCAGGACGGCCGGCTCCACGCACCATGATATAGCACCCTTCCCCGCCCTGCAACACAGGCCCTATGGATAAAGCGGAGTGCACAAAGGGGACGCCCTGAGGCGCCCCCTTTGCAGAATATCGCTCTTTACCCTCGTGCAGGGCCTTGGCCTTACTCGCCCTTCAGGATGAGCTGGCGGGCTGCCAGCGTTTCGTCCGGGCGGGACACGATGGTGTTCTGCGGGGTGTTCGTGACGCGCTCCGGGTTCGTCTTGGCGTCCGCGGCAATGTCCTTCATCGCGGCGATGAAGGCGTCCAGTTCCTCCTTGGGCTCAGTGTCCGTCGGCTCGATCATGAGGGCGCTGTCCACCACCAGCGGGAAGTACACCGTCGGCGCGTGGAAGCCGCAGTCCAGAAGGCGCTTGGCGATGTCCATGGTGGTGACGCCGTTCTTCTTCTGTTCCTCGTCGTTGAAGATGACCTCGTGCAGGCTGGGCTGCGGGAAGGGCAGGTTGTAGTCCCCGCGCAGCTTCGCCTTCACGTAGTTGGCGTTCAGCACCGCCGCCTCCGTCGCGGCCTTCAGGTCGCTCCCCATCGTGCGGGTGTAGGTGAAGGCGCGCACCAGAACGGCAAAGTTGCCGAGGAAGGACTGCAGGCGCCCGATGGTGAGCGGAATGTTGAAGTCCAGGTAGTAGCGGTCGCCGTCCTTGCGGACGCGGGGAACGGGCAGGAAGGGCTCCAGGGCCTCACCCACCACGACGGGGCCGGCGCCGGGGCCGCCGCCGCCGTGGGGCGTGGACAGCGTCTTGTGGACGTTCAGGTGCAGCACGTCAACGCCCATCTTCTTCACGTCCACGTAGCCCATCAGGGCGTTCATGTTGGCGCCGTCGCCGTAGACCAGTCCGCCCTTCTCGTGGATGATCTCAGCCACCTCGGCCACGTGGTTCTCGAAGATGCCCAGCGTGTTGGGGTTCGTCAACATGATGCCCGCCGTGTCCTCGTCCATGATGGCGCGGATAGCGTCCGGGGTCACGACCCCGTCGGCGGAGAGCTCCACCGGCACCGGCGTGTAGCCGCAGAGCGCCCCGGAGGCCGGGTTCGTGCCGTGAGCGGTGCTGGGCATGATGAGCTTGCTGCGCTGGCGCCCCTTGTGCGCGTGGTAGGCGTGGATCATCAACATCCCCGTCAGCTCGCCCTGAGCGCCGGCCGCCGGCTCAAGCGTCGCGGCCTTCATGCCCGTAATCTTCAGCAGGTCCTGCTCGAACTCGTACATCAGCTTCAGCGCGCCCTGCATACACTCGTCGGGCAGCAGAGGGTGCAGGTTGGCGAAGCCCGGCAGCGCCGCCATGGCCTCGTTGATCTTGGGGTTGTACTTCATGGTGCAGGAGCCCAGCGGATACATTCCCGTGTCCAGGCCGAAGTTCCACGTGGAGAGCCTCGTGTAGTGGCGAACGACGTCCACCTCGGAGAGCTCCGGCAGGTTCGGCTCTGCGCCCACGAGGGACGGATCGAGGTCCGCCCCCGGCACGTCCGCCTCAGGGATGCTGATGCCGACCCGGCCCTTGCGGGACTTCTCCCACAGGAGATCCTCCTTGTACGCGATACCCCTCATTCCAGGATAACCCTTCATGGCTAGGCCACCTCCTTAAGAAATGCGTCGATGGCCTCGCGGGTGTGGACCTCCGTCGCACAGAACAGATACACGCCCTTGTATTCGGGGAAGAAGCGGCCCATGTCGAGGCCGGCGGCAAAGCCCTTCTTCAGGAGCTCTCCGTACTTCTTCTCAAAGCCCGCGGGGGCCTTCATGGCGAACTCGTTGAAGAACGGCGCGCTGAAGAGCGGCTTGAAGCCCGCCTTCTCCAGCCCACCCTTCAGGTAAGCGGCCTTGTCGTGGTTCAGCTTCGCGATGGCGTGCAGCCCCCCGCGCCCGGCGGAGGCCATGTACATGGCGGCCGTCAGCGCGCAGTGGCCGGAGTTCGTGCAGATGTTCGACGTGGCCTTCTCGCGGCGGATGTGCTGCTCGCGCGCGGAGAGCGTCAGGACGAAGCAGCGCTTTCCGTTGCGGTCCACGGTCTGCCCTACGAGGCGACCCGGCATGGTGCGGACGTTCTTCATGGAGCAGGCCAAAAGCCCCAGGGCGGGGCCGCCCGCGTTGAGCGCCAGCCCGAAACTGCTGCCCTCGCCGGCCACGATGTCCGCGCCGCAGCTGCCGGGGTTCTTCAGAAGCCCCCAGGCCATGGCCTCGGTGAAGGCCGCCATGAGCAGTACTCCCTTGTCGTGAGCCGCCTTGGCCGCCGCCTCCAGGTCCTCGATGACGCCCGCGAAGTTCGGCGACTGGACGACGACGGCGGAGACGTCGTCCGGGATCTTGCTCAGGTCCGTGCGCCCGTCCGGCAGCACGGGAAGCTCTACCGCCTCAAAGCCCGCCGGGCGGAAGTACGTCTTCATCTCCTCCACGTAGTGGGGGTGCAGCAGGCGGGAGTAGGCCACCTTGTGCTTCTTCTTGACGCGGATGGCCATCAGGGCCCCCTCCGCCACGGAGTTCGCGCCGTCGTACATCGAGGCGTTGGCCACCTCCGTACCCAGCAGGTTCGCCGTCATGGTCTGGAACTCGAAAATCGCCTGCAGCGTCCCCTGGCTGACCTCCGGCTGGTAGGGCGTGTAGGACGTCAGAAACTCGGACCTCATCGCCAGATAGGGAATGTGGGCCGGGATGTCATGGGGATAGCAGCCCGCGCCCAGGAAGGCCGTGCCGCTGAAGTTCTGCGCCGCAAGAGCGCGTATCTCCTTCGACAGGGCCCACTCGCTCTTGGGCTCGATGTCGATGGGCGCGTCGCGCCGCACGTTCGCCGGAATGGAGGCAAAGAGGTCTTCAACGCTCTTGACGCCAATGGCGTCAAGCATCTCCTTCGTGTCCTCCGGCGTCTGGGATAGATACCTCATGGGTTCTCGCCTCCCCTAGTGCTTGGCGTGCTCGCCCTTGGCGTACTCCTTGTAGGCATCAACCGCCATGAGCTTGTCGAACTCCGCCGGGTTGGAGGGCTCGATCTCGATCATCCACCCCTCTCCGAAGGGGTCCTTGTTCACCAGGTCCGGGGAGTCCGCAAGGGCCTCGTTGACCTTGACCACCTTGCCGGATACGGGAGCGTTCAGGTCGCTGACCGCTTTGGTGGACTCGAGGGAGCCAAACGCCGCGCCCGCGTGGACCTCCGCTCCGACCTCAGGCAGCTCCGCGTAGACGATGTCGCCCAGCGCGGACTGGGAGAAGTCGTCCACCCCAACCCGGACGAGGTTCCCCGCCTTTTTCGCCCACTCGTGCGTCTGGGTGTAGCGCGCGTCGTCCTTGAAGATCAGCTCGTTGAATTCTTTCATTTGCAGTGTCCTCCCTTAATTTTTGATGATGATGAGTTACGACAAACGCAAAACGGTAACAACGCCGGCGCTCCGCAGTCCTTAACCGCCGGCCCGGCGTCAGATGGCCACGCGGGCCGTACGGCCCGGCCGGATGTCCGTGACGATCTCCACCTCAATGGAGCGACGGGCGTCCTTCAGGGTGACCTTCGTCCCCGGCTCCAGCTTGCGGTCCACCTTGACGTAGCCGGCCACCAGCCCCCTAGGCTTGAAGTCCGCGGGCTTGTCCGGGCTGGCCGTGCCGACGATCTTGCCGTTCACGCGGCTGCAGGCCACCTCGAGGCAGCAGGTCGTGACGACGCCGATCTCCTTGCCATCCAAGAGGACCTTCGCGCCGCTGTGGGCGTCAACCTTGCGCGGGTCGAAGCCGCAGTAGGCGAAGGTGTAGCTCTCGGGCGGGTTCTTGTAGATATCCGATCCGATGAAGGACTTCGTCAGCTTGCCCTCCTTGTCGCGGGGCAGGGCGAAGTCCCAGGGGGTGTTGACGAAGGGCCACGGCCCGATGTCCTGCTGGGACAGGGGCAGCATGGCCCCCATGCGCAGCGAGTCGCGGGCGGCCAGGCCGCAGGGCAGGATGTCGTCGCCACCCGACTTCATCAGGAGGTTCCACACCTCGAGGGTCTTGTCGTTGGGGCAGAGGATCTCAAAGCCCAGCTCTCCCGTGTAGCCCGTGCGGGAGATCAGGACCGGAATGCCGCCCTTCAGGTGGACGTCGTGGTTCTTCGCGGGGTCGTAATCGCCCAGGAAGTGGAAGTACTTCAAGCCGTTCAGAAGGTCCGGCTTCTCCATGGCCTTGCGCAGGATGTCCGCGGACTTCGGCCCCTGGAGGTCGATCTTGCCGAAGTGTCCCGCCTCGTTCTTGATCGTGACGTCGAGGGAGCCCTTGTGCTTGTTCAGGTGATCCACCACGATGACGTCGCGATTGGAGTTGACCACCAGCACGTAATCCGTGCGGTTCCCGTCCATGTGATAGGCGATGCAGTCGTCCACCACGTGCCCCTGCTCGTTCAGGATCATGGTGTAGCCGCAGGCGCCCTTCGCCATCTTCTCGAGGTTACGGGTGAGGCACCGCTGCAGAAGCTCAAAGGCGTCCTTCCCCGTGACGCGCACCACGCACATGTGGCAGATGTCGAAGATTCCGCTCTTCTCCAGGACGAAGAGATGCTCCTTCACCGCCCCTGCCTTGTACCACAGGGGCATCTCCCAGCCGCCGAAGTCCGTCAGCTGGCCCTCCAGCTCATGGTGCACCGCGTTCAAAGGTGTCTTCTTAAGCAAGCGAATCCCTCCTCAAAGTCTTTGGGCAGGGCTGCGAGGCACTGCCCGCAAGAAAGTGACAGAAGACGATACAGGAACAAAGAAGTCAGGCTAAAGCGCTACAGACTGTGTTCATATTGTACATGCAGGGACGTTGAAAGGTCAAGCAAGGTTCGTCATGCAAACTATGTATTTTCGTCATAAAAATGGTCCGGCGACCCTGCCCCGAAGCATCAGACCGCCGACCCTCCGGAAGCCCGATCTGTGGCGTTTCTCGTGTGCTATAATGAAGGACCATCATAGTTAATGTCATTATTTGCCCGTTAAACTTCCAGAACCACCGGGGTTTTGTTTGAGGAGGCGAGGCTCTTGGCCGGGGATCGACGCGGAGCTGCCGTGTTTGAGATCGAGGGCCTGACGAAGGTGTACGGAGAGGGGACGGCGGCCGTCCACGCCTTGCGGGGGATCGACCTGACGATCCGCGAGGGGGAGCTGGTCGTCCTGCTGGGGCCCTCCGGAAGCGGCAAGACCACCCTGCTGAACGTCGTCGGCGGCCTGGATCGCCCGACGACAGGTACGGTACGCTTCCGCGGCGCGGACCTCGGCGCCATGACGGAGCCCCAGCTCACCCGCTACCGGCGCGAGCACGTGGGGTTCGTCTTTCAGTTCTACAACCTCATGCCGAGCCTCACCGCGCGGGAGAACGTGGAGCTGGTGACCGAGATCGCCACGAACCCCATGGCTCCCGACGAGGCCCTCGCGCTCGTCGGGCTGGGGGGGCGCGTGGACCACTTCCCCTCGCAGCTCTCCGGCGGGGAGCAGCAGCGCGTCGCCATCGCCCGCGCCGTGGCCAAGCGGCCGACGGTGCTCTTCTGCGACGAGCCCACGGGGGCCCTCGACAGCAGCACTGGACGAGCCGTGCTGAAGGTGCTGACGGACGTCAACGATGAGCTGGGGACGACCGTCCTGATCGTGACCCACGCCGCGGCCACCGCCGGCATGGCGGACCGGGTGATCCACTTCGCGGACGGGGCGATCCGCTCGATCGTCGAGAACGCAGAGCGAAGCGATCCGGAGGCCATCGAATGGTGATCCCGATGCGGGCGCTGGACCGAAAGCTCCTTCGGGACCTCTGGAGGATGAAGGGGCAGGTCGCCGCCATCGGCGCGGTCGTGGCCATGGGGGTCATGGTGCTGGTCATGATGTCCGGCCTGTTCGTCTCCATTCAGGAAACCCGCCGGGCCTACTACGAGAGCTGTCGGTTCGCCGACGTGTTCGCGCCGGTCAAGCGCGCGCCACGCTTTCTGGTCGATGCCCTCGTCGCGCTGCCCGGCGTCTCGGCGGCCGAGGGGCGCGTCGTCGGGGAGGCCCTGATCGACCTGCCAGGGCTCGAGCTCCCGGTTCGGGGCCGGGCCCTCTCGCTCCCGGACATGGAGGGCGCCCACCTGAACGGCGTCCGCCTCGTCGCCGGGCGCCTGCCCGACGCCGGAAACGCCGACGAGATTCTCCTGCTTGAGAGCTTTGCCGCGGCCCGCGGGCTGGGGCCGGGGGACCGGCTCGCCGTCACGATGAACGGCGCTCGCCGGAGCCTGCGCATCGTGGGGCTGGCGCAGTCGCCGGAGTTCATCTACATCACGGCGCCCGGCGAGGTCGTTTCAAACGACGCCCAGTACGGAATCCTCTGGATGGGGCGCCGGGCCATCGCCGCCGCCTACGGGATGGAGGGGGCCTTCAACGAGGCCATCCTGACCCTGGATCGCAGCGCCCGCCTCGCGGGGGTGCTCGACGCCGTGGATCGCCTCCTCGACCCCTACGGAGGGACCGGCTCCTACGGGCGGGAACATCAGCACTCGAACCACTTCGTCAGCAGCGAGCTCGACCAGCTCCGCTCCATGAGCGTCATCATGCCGCCTCTCTTCCTCATCGTGGCGGCGTTCCTGCTCACCCTCGTCGTCTCGCGCATGGTCCACTCCGAGCGGGAGCAGATCGGGC
>NZ_DBHLDX010000041.1:0-1913 GCF_057312375.1 Fretibacterium sp. | reverse complement strand
CTGCTCACCCTCGTCGTCTCGCGCATGGTCCACTCCGAGCGGGAGCAGATCGGGCTGATCAAGGCCTTCGGCTACACCGACCTGGCAGTGGGCCTCCACTACTTCAAGATGGTGGTCGCCATCGCCGCGCTGGGCGCTGCGGCGGGGTGCGTCCTGGGCGTGCTGGCGGGCCGGGCTCTTGCCGGCGTCTACCTGATCCACTTCAAGTTTCCCTCCCTGACCTTCCGCCCCGACCCCAGGCCGTTCCTCATGGGGTTCCTGGTGAGCATCGGCTCGGCCTCGGTCGGAGGCTGCTTCGTCCTGCGCCGCGTCTTTGCACTGACCCCGGCCTCCGCGATGCGGCCACCCGCCCCGCCGGACTACAGCCGCACCGGAGGATTGAGCAGGCGCCTCGACGCGCGCCTGGACCAGCCCTGCCGCATGGTGCTGCGCCGCCTGCTCCGGCGTCCGGGACGCATGATCGGGGCGGCGGCGGGGATCGCCTTCGGCATGGCGCTGTCCGTGGGCATGATCGCCATCCTGAAGAGCTTCGACACGACGGTGTCCCTGACCTTCGACATCTTCGACCGCAGCAACCTGGTGGTCACCTTCAACGACGCCGCCTCGGACCGGACGCTCTACGAGCTGCGCAGCCTGCCCGGCGTGATCGAGGTGGAGCCGGCGCGCAGCGTCCCCGTCATCCTGCGCCACGGGCTTCGCGACCATCACGGGACGATCGACGGCCTGATCTCGCCCCAGCGACTGAACCTCGCCCTCGACGCCGATCTGCGCCCCATCCCCCTGCGCCCGGGCGGGCTCGTCCTGGGACAGACCCTTGCGAACACGCTGGGCGTGCGAGCGGGCGACGTCCTGGACGTCGAGGTGCGGACGGGCCGGAGGCCGCGGCTCTCCCTCCCCGTCGTCGGCGTGGCCGGGACGGTGATGGGAGAGCCGGCCTTCATGGACCTGGACTCCCTGAACCGGGCACTGCGGGAGCCGAATCGCGTCTCCGGGGCCTGGCTTCGGATCGATGAAGCGAAGGCCTCCTCCATCTACCGGGCGCTCAAGCGGATGCCCTCTATCGCAGGGGTCCGAATAAAGCGCGACTCCCGCGTGGCGTTTCGGGAGCAGATGGACAGCGGGCCCGGCTCCATGCGTTACCTCATCCTGGCGATCGCCGGCGTGGTCGCCTTTGGCGTGGTCTACAACGCCGCGAGCATCGCCTACGCCGAGCGCGCCCGGGACCTGGCAAGCCTGCGCGTCATGGGCTTCACCCAGGGGGAGACGGCCTTCGTTCTGCTGGGCGAGCTGGCGGTCGTCACCCTCGCGGCGCTGGCGGGGGGAAGCATCCTCGGCTACGGGGCCTTTTTCCTGTTCGCCGAGGCCTTCAGCATGGAGCTCTACCAGATCCCGACCAACTTCACCTCGGCGAGCGCCGGGACCGGGGCCGTGGTGGTCCTGGGGTCCGCCGTCGTTTCAGGGTGGCTGGTGAAGAGGATCATGGACAGGGCAGACCTCGTTGCCGTCATCAAGACGAGGGAGTAACGGACAAGGGAGCCGTTGAAAGATGCACAAGAAAATTTCGAGGAAGTTCTTCACCTTCGGCGCCATCGCCCTGATCGCCGCCGCTCTGGCCTATGCCTTCCGCCCCCTCCCTCTGGAGGTTGAAATGGAGGAGGTGGCCCGGCGGCCCATGACCCTGACGGTGGACGAGGAGGGGCGGACGCGGGTCCGCGACGCCTACACGGTGTCCGCGCCGGTGGACGGCCGCCTGCTGCGGGTGGAGGTCCGGCCGGGCGATGCGGTCGCCGCGGGGAAGACTGTCGTGGCGAGGATGGTTCCGGCCGTGCCCACGCCCCTGGACGCCCGGGACGAGGACCGGGGCCGCGCCGACCTCGCCGCGGCGGAGGCGGCGCTGAAGCTCGCGCGGGCCG
>NZ_DBHLDX010000040.1:0-17098 GCF_057312375.1 Fretibacterium sp. | reverse complement strand
CGATCGGGACGGCGGGCTTGCCGATGTGCTGTCGGAAGGGGACGTACACGCACTGGGGGGCGAGGGAGCGATGGGGCTCCCGGACGTGGACCCCGTGCCAACCTCCCAGCCCAAGGCGGGCGTAGAGGCGGGACGTGGGCACGCGCCGCAGGTCGAGGAAGCGCTGTGCCATCGGCTCCATGTTGCGCTCCTTGTTCAGCCCCTTCTCCCGAAACCTCTGTTTGAACCAGCCGTTGATCCGCCGCGGCGAGAGCCCCATGGGGCACGAGAACATCTCGCACAGGCCGCAGTCGCAGCAGTTGAGGGCGCTGCCGAAGCAGCGGACGTATTCCTCGTCGGGGAGGGTCTCCTCGCGCCAGACGTTTCGCATCACCTGGTGCGGCGTCACCTCGTGCCCAATGAGGTGGCGCGGGCACATGTCCGTGCACATGCGGCACTGCACGCAGGCGCTGCGGGCCTGGTGCTTCATGTTCTCGATGGGCAGGACCGCCCGCGTGACGAGGTAGTGGTCCATTGGAAGGATCGCCAGGTTCCCCGTCGTCTTGGTGACGACGGTCCCATCGATCGCCTTCGGGTCCGTCAGCACCCTGCCCATCATGGGGCCGCCCACCAGCACGGCGTAATCGCCTCCGACGGCGAGGTCCACCGCGGCGATGCACTCGCGGACGTTCGTGCCCAGCGGCACGCGAAGGACGACGGGCTTCGTCACCGCGCCCGTCACCGACAGGAACTTGTCCGTCACGGGCTTCCCCTCCAGGGCATCCGCGACGTTGAGCATCGTCCCCACGTTGTCCACCACCGCCCCGACGTTCAGGGGCAGGCCACGCTCAGGGATGCTGCGGCCCGTCACAAGCTGCACCATGACCTGCTCGTCGCCCGCGGGGTAGAAGGCGGGCATCTCGCAGAAGGTCACGTCGGCGCCCTGGACCCGCACGGCCTCCTTCAGGGCCGCGATCTCCACACCGTACTCCGCCTTGATGGCGATGACGGCACGGCTCGCGCCGACCTGAGCGGCGGTCGCGGACACGGCCTGAACGATGCGGTCCGGGAAGGTACGGCACAGGTACTTGTCCGTTTCGATCAGGGGCTCGCACTCCGCCGCGTTGACGATAAAGTACTCCGCCTTCGCGTTGAGCTTCACGTGGGTGGGGAACCCTGCGCCCCCCGCACCCACGACGCCGGCGGATTTTACGCACTCAAGAAAGTCCATGAACCATCCCCCCCAGATTCCCTCCGCCGCGGACGCCCCGCGGGCGGCGTCAGAACGCTTCCTCGTACAGCGCGATGACGTCGGCCCGGTCGAAGGGCCGCGGGTTCGTCGCCCCCACCGTCTCCAAAAGCGCCCTGTCCGCCAGCAGGGGGAAGTCCTCGCGCTTCACGCCGTGGGCCCTCAGGGACTCCTTCAGACCCGCCTCGCGCTTCACGTCGTCGATCGCCTTGAGGCAGGCCTCCGCGTTCTCCCGGTCCGGACGCCAGTCGTGGGCGACGCCGAAGGCCCTGGCGAGGGCCGCGAAGCGCGGGACCGTGTCGAAGGTCAGGTTGAAGCGGCACACCGTAGGCAGGAGCAGCGCGTTGCACAGCCCGTGGGGCAGGTTGTAATGCCCCCCCAGCGGGTGCGCCATGGCGTGCACCAGGCCCAGCCCCGCGTTGTTGAAGGCGATGCCTGCCAGGAAGCTGCCGTAGCACATGCGCTCCCGCACCTCGACGTTCGTCCCCTCCTGCACGGCCCGCGGGAGGTTCTGAGCGATGAGGTTCGTCGCCGCCCAGGCCCGATCGTCCGTCAGGGGCGAGGACCCCGTCGAAACGTAGGCCTCAACGGCATGGGTCAGCGCGTCCATGCCCGTGGCGGCCGTGAGGGCAGGGGGCATGGAGAGCATCATCTCCGGGTCGTTGACGGAGATGGTCGGCAGCATGTCCCGGTCGTTCAGGGTCATCTTGTTGTGGTTCGCGTCGGAGATCACCGCGAACTGCGTCACCTCGCTGCCCGTCCCGGCCGTCGTCGCCACGGCGATCAGAGGCGGGATGGGGGTCCTGACCTTATCCACGCCCGCGTAGTCCTCGATGCGGCCGCCGTTCGTCGCCAGGATGCCGATGCCCTTGGCCGCGTCCATGGCGCTCCCGCCGCCCACGGCCACCAAAAACCCGCAGCCCCTCTCCCTGTACAGGGCAAGGCCCTCCATCACCGTTTCCTCGAGGGGGTTGGGCGTCACCTTGCAGAAGAGCTCCGCGTCGATTCCGGAGCCCTTCAGGACGTCCGCAACGAGCTTCGCCTGGGCCAGTCCCACGTCCCCCGTCGAGGCCACCACCAGGGCCGTCTTTGAGCCAAACCGCGCGGCCATGGAGCCGATCTCCTTCACGCTGCCGCGCCCCACCACGTTGACCGTGGGGATGGTGAACACCTTCATGAAACTTCCCTCCATAGACAACGGCTTTTTGGATTAAGGAAACACTAATTAAGTCGTTGAGAACTGTCAACCGTATGGGCCCCTTCAATGTCTGAAACTTCATCAGGCCGCGCGAAGCGCGTGGGGATTGGGGCGTAGCCCCATTTTAAAATTTCAGGGAAGCGCTGAAGGATACCCCTTGTTTGATGCTCCTTGATTGCTCTCAACAACTTTTGAAGATTAATCAGCGCTTCCTTATCAAATGATCCGGAAGGCTCCGTGCAGCACACACCGCCGCGTGCGGCAGAACGAGGCCGGGGTCGTGGGGCCCTCGCCCGTGGACGTTGCGATGGTGAAGGCGGTCGGGCAGTCCCCGCCCACTCCGATGGCGGCCAGGGTCGGCGCGTTCTTGACGAACACCGTGGTCTGCATCTCGCGCGCCATGCGGCTCATGTGGTTGACATTGCTGCTGTGGATGCAGGCGGAGTGGCGGAAGCCGTGTTCCAGGCGCTTCGCCATGGCCAGGGCCTCCTCGAAGTCCGCCGCGCGGATGAGCGGCAGGATGGGCATCAGCATCTCCTCCTGCGCGAAGGGGTGGTCCTCCCCCGTTTCCACCAGGATGATGCGCGTCTTGGGCTCCACCTTGTACCCCAACTGCTCCAGGAGCAGCGAGGCCGAACGCCCCACCCACTTTCGGCTGGGCTTGCCCTTCTCAAGGGTCATCTTCAGGAGCTCGTCGACCTTCGCCGGGTCCTTCAGCTCGAAGGCGCCGTTCCTCAGCATGGCGGCCCTCAGGTCGTCCGCGATGCAGTTGACGGCGATGATCTCCTTCTCCGCGATACACTGCAGGTTGTTGTCAAAGCTCGCACCCGTGATGATGTCGATGGCCGCCTGCTCAACGTCCGCCGTTTCGTCCACGACGACCGGCGGGTTGCCGGGCCCCGCGCCGATGGCGGGCTTTCCGGACTGCAGTGCCGCCCGCACCACGCCCGGCCCTCCCGTAGCGGAGATCAGGTTCACGTTCGGGCTCGTCATGAGCTCGTTCATGGCGTCCAGCGAAACGTGCTGCAGCGAGGAGATCAGCCCGTCCGGCGCGCCGCTCTCGCGGAGCGACTTCATGACGATCTCCACCGTCCGGTGCGTGCACTTCGCCGCGCCGGGGTGCGGAGCGAACACCACCGCGTTGCCGCCCGCGATCATGCAGATCGTGTTGTTGATGACGGACGCGACGGGGTTCGTCGAGGGGCAGATCGAGGCGATGACGCCAAAGGGCGCCAGCTCCTCCAGCACCAGGCCGTTGTCCCCCGACACGGCGTGCGTCGTGAAGAACTCCGGGCCCGGCGTCTTCTCGATCGCCACCCTTTTCTTCAGGACCTTGTCCTCAAAGCGGCCCATCCCCGTTTCCTCGCAAGCCATCTTCGCCAACTCCTCGACGTGCGGGCGAAGGTCCTGGCGCAGTTTGGTGATGACGGCCGTCTTGGCCGCAATGTTGAAATCGCCGTGCCATATCGCCTGAGCGGCCCGCGCGCGCTCCGTCAGGACCGCGACCTCGCTCCCGTTCCCCTCGCCCCGCTCCTCCTGCATCTTGAGGATGACATCGCGGACGATCTTCTCCATCTGCCGGGTGTCCATTGCCTGGCGCCTCCTCCTGGGGCCTCCGCCCCGCCCTAAAAGTACCGAACCTCACTGCGCCTGCGCGCCCGTCCGCCGAAGCCCTTCAAAACAGCGCACCGCCGCGTCCGCCACGCCCGTATCCTGCTCCACCGTCCCGCCGCTGACCCCCACTGCGCCCACGATGACGCCCTTGTCCATCAGGAGCCGGCCGCCGCCGAAGACCACGATGTCCGGGTCGTTGTTCAGGCCGTAGAGCGGCGCGCCCGGTTGGACGAGGGGGGTCAGCCTGTCCGTGTCCATCTTCATCTTCAGCGCCGTCGCCGCCTTGCTGGCGGACAGGCGGACGCTCACCGGAAGGGAGTCCTTCATCCGCTGAAAGGCGACGGGAACGGCGTCCGGCGAGCAAACGGCGACGACCACAGGAAGCCCGATCGCCTCCGCCGCCGTCCGGGCGCACTCGATCACCTCGAGCGCCTCGTCCAGCGTGACCTCCTGCGCCGGGACCTCCGGTCCGCGCGACGGCTCCGCCTCCCCCTCGCTGATGGTCCGGACGATGCGCGCCACCTGCGTTTCCACGTCCGCCTTGTGCGCCAGGACGTATAGGAGGTCCGACAGGCGGTTGATGAGGCGGTAGGCCTCCTCCTCGATCACCCCTCCACCGTCCCACAGCGGCAGCGCCGCCCGCTCCGCCCTCCGCGCGACGGCCCGCGCCGCGTGCAGCGCGCCGCCCGCGGGAGAATCGCCCGGAAGGACGAACTCTGGCCGCATCGGATAGCCCTCCAGGAGCTCGTCGATCCACGCCTCAAGGGAGGACGCCACCGGGACCTTTGCCTCCCGACGCCCCCGCGCGACGTACGCCATCAGGTCCTGCAGCAGCCTCTGGACCCTCAGCAGGTCGTCCTGCATCGCCGCGGGCCCCAGGCCACGCGCCAGCCCGATGAGGGCACCGGCCTCGTCCAGCGTCCCGTTCAGCTCGATGCGCGGGTCCCGCTTCGACACCCTCTGTCCGTCCCAGAGCCGGGTTTCGCCGTGGTCGCCCCCGCCCGTGTAGATTCGTGCGCTCATCGCCAAGCCCCCCTCAGGAGAGGTCCACCTCGTCCACGATGCCGATGATGCAGGCATCGATGGGCGAATCCGGAAGGGACACGGCCGCGCGCGCCGTGGACCCGCTGACGAGGAGGACCGTTTCGCCGCGGCCCGCGCCCACCACGTCCACGCTCACTAACATTCGGTCGCGGTCCCCGTCCAGCGCCCCATCACCGCGCCGGACCAGCGGCTCCACCAGGAGCAGTTTCTGGCCCACAAGGCGCTCGTCCTTGCGGGTGGCGACGATGGAGCCGACCACCTTTCCCAGCATCATGAGATCTTTCCTCCGTTTCGCAGGGCGTTCAGCACCTGATCGATCTGAGAGGGCGTGCCGATGAAGGCGACGGAGTTGATGTGCTGCGGGCAGTTGCCCAGAAGCTCGGTCACGGCCACGTCCGCGGCCTTCGCGCCGATATCCGCCGCGGCCAGCACCTCGATGACCATGCCCTGCACCAGCAGCACCGCACCCCAGTTCGGCGACCCCAGGGCCTCGGCCCCCCGCGCCCGACGCCGGATCATGTCCTGCGTCCCGCGCGACGGAGCCCGAATCAGCTCATACTTCATCGACACGTCCTCTCCCCCCGACCCTTTGGACCCGCCGCACGGCCTCGGCCCCGCGGCGGCTTCAGCTTTAAACGAGCAGCGCGATCCGAAGCCGCGCCAGCCGGTCCCGCGCCTCCGGCGTCAGCCGCGCCCCGGCCTCCAGGCGCACGGCGGCGACGCCCTTCAGGTCGTGCCGCGCCGTCAGCTCGCCCCAGGTCGTCCACCCCGGCTCCTTCAGGACCAGCGTCTGCCCCGGAGCGGCACCGGCGGCCGAGGTCCCAAGGACCTGGACGCCCCATTCACCGAGGCGGGCAAGACATCCTTCAAGCCAGGCGCTCCAGGGCGACGCGCCCCCGCGCCAGCGCTTGATCCGCGTTCCGTCCAAGAGCACCGGCACGCCACGCGCGAGGCACCCGAAGATCAGGGCCCCCTCCGCCGTGCAGGGGATGCCGCCGAGGAGCTCCCCCAGCAACGGGAGGGGCGGCTCCAGGACGGCCAGCAGGCGAAGGTGCGCTCCCTCCTCCTCCGGGCACCAGACGCCATCCAGGGCGCCGTCCGCGCCGCGGGCGTAGGCGATCCACTCGAAGCGGTCCGTCTTGGGCAGCGGGGGCAGGGGCGCAGAGGCCACCAACCCGACGCGCGGACGCCGGAGCCGCTCCAGCACCCTCTCGACCAGGACCTCCAGGTCATCCTTGCCCAACGTTCCCACCTCGCTTCCCGATCTGCCGCTCTCCTCCGCGAACGTCGCGCCAAAGGCTCAGGGCGATCCCCGACGGCGTGACCAAAAGAGGGTGGGGGGCCATGGAAACCGGCGTCCCCACGGCCGCCGTCAGGACAGCCGCCGCGCCGGGCAGGTCCGCGCCGCCGCCGCAGACGATCGTCGGGACCCGGCCCCAGTAGCCGCTCGCCTCGAGGTGGTGCCTCACGATCGAGCCCATCTTCTCCAGCACCGGCCTCAGGATGGGGAGCAGCTCCCTCTGGCGCGCAGGGGTCCGCTTCACGGCCTCCGCGGCCTCGAAGCTGACGTCCATGTTCCCCGCCAACACGAGGGTCATGTGCGTGCCGCCCGTGGGCTCGTCCGCCGTGTAGACGGGCCTTCCGCCCTGCAGGATCGTGATGCCCGTCGTGCCGCCGCCGATGTCCACGATCACCGCGTCCTCCAGCCCAAGCGCGGCCGCGGCCGCCGTCGGCTCCTCATACAGCCCCGCGCAGTCGAAGCCCAGGGCCTCCACGACGTTGGCGCATACTTTGGCCGTCTTCGTGCTGACGCCGGGCGGGAAGGCCGCCGCCCCCAGGGCGCTGAGGCCCGCCCTACCCAGACGGCGCTCCAGCCGATCGAGGCACCTCCGCATCCCCTCGACCGAGGCCATGTAATCGACGATTACGCCGTCCCGGACGGAGGACCTGGAGCTCTCCATCACGGCGGACACGGGGCGCCCTTCCTCGTTCAGCGCCACCAGCACCAGGTTCGTCGTCCCCAGGTCGAACCCGAGGAAGAGCTCCTTGAAGCCGTTCAGCGGCTCCTCCCGGTGCAAAGCGCCCTCAAGAGCGCCGAGGAGTTCCACGGCCTCCGGGTCGAAGGACGGTGCCGCCACCTCCCTACGCTCCGCCGGGCCCTGCCCCACCGGGCCGGCCTCCTTACCCTTCGCGTTTCTCCCGCCGCTCATCGCAAGAGCCAGCCCCCTCGCCGCTCAGTCCTCCTCGACGCAAAAGTCCCTGCGCCAAATCCTTCGCTCGCCGTCCTCCGGGGCGGGCTCCTCTGGACGCAGGAACAGCCGCTCCGTCTGCTCGTCCGGCCGCGCGATCACCGCCGCACTCACTTCGGCTTCCTCCGGGCCGTGGAACGCCGCTTGCGCGGCTTCTTCGCCTCATCCTCCGCAGGCTCCGGGGCGACCTCGCCAGCCTCCACTCCGCCCGCGACTTCGGCGGACGTCCGCTCTCCCGCTTCGGCGGGCGCAGCAGGCTTGACCTTCATCAGCGCCCTCGGCCCAGCCACGGCCAGTCCGGCCTCATCCAGTCGCGACGACCGGTCCTCCGCCGGGAGTTCAGCGTCCCATTCGGCCTCGGATTCCGGCTCATCGGCCGCGGTACCCGCAGCCTCCTCAGCTTCGCACGGCGCCGGCTCAGGCGGCGCGGGCCTGAGGAGTTCCGCCCCCATCGTGTTCCCGTTCCGGACGAGGCGGTCCCCAATCCCCTCCCCAGGGCGCGGGATGGTGAGCACGGAGTGAACGCCCCGCACGCCCTCCGCGACGACGCGGGCCGCCGCCAGCGCGGCCTGCACCGCGGCGACGTCGCCGGCTATCTTCACCGTCATGAAGCCGCCGCCGCGGGAGTTCTCGCGCCCGACCAGGACGACGTTGGCCGCCTTCAGCGCGGCGTCCGCCGCGGCGATCGCCGCAGGAAGCCCTTCCGTTTCGATGAGGCCGACGGCGCCTCGGACCCTCTCCCTATCGTTCACCTCTCGTGCCCCCTCCCGAATCCGACTCGGCCATGCCCGTGCCGTCCCCAAGTCCCAGAAGCCGCCTCATGACCTCCTGCGTCACCCTGGCGACCAACGCATCCACGGCCCTCTCGCGCTCCTCCGCGTAGGGCGCGCGCATGGGAAGGAGCCCCACCTCCGGCTCCGGCAGGGGCGAGGGCGCAGTGGGCGGCGCAACGGGGTCGGGCTCCGGTTCGTGGTCCGGGACCTCGCCCGGCCGCGGAGGCATGGGCTGCCCCTTCACGATCCGGGCCGCCGCCTGGCCCACCCAGCGCCAGTCCGCCGGCCCATCCGCCCCGACGTCCAGCCACGGGCGGTCCGGAATCTGCGCGACGCCGACGGCCGCCCTGGCCTCCATGACCAGGACCCCCACGTCCAGGCGGGACCTCAGAGAGGCCGCGTGGGCCGTGTCCTCCGGCGTCAGGGCCCTCTCCCAGGCGGCGGGGATTCCCTCCTCCTCGCACCCGGTGCCGATGGCCTCCGCGACGCGCTCATCCACGCCAGCCGCCAGCAGGAGGACGATGCACGGCCGCTCCGGCGGCACGTCGGCCAGGCGCTCACACCAGCCCTTCATGCCCCGACCTCGTCCAGGTAGGAGAGCACCAGGCCCGTGGCCACCGCGTTGCGCGGCCCTTCCGTCCCGCGGATGTTGCCGCGCCCCGCCACGACGCCGTACTGGGACAGGACCTGCGTCACCATGGGGGAGATCTCAAAGTCCATCGAGGACCCTCCGACCAGCACGACGAAGTCGATCAGGCGGACGTTGCCCGCCGGCGCGACGCGCTCCAGGGCGCGAACCGCGTTCGCCGCGAAGACCTGCTGTTTTGCGCTGCGCCGGATGCTGCGGATGCGGTCCATCGGGACGTTGTTCAGAGGGAGGGGCTCCAGGTCCGTTTCGCTGTGCAGGAGGCAGACCCGGCCGAAGACGTGGGGAGGCAGCGGCTTGTCGAAGAACCGCACCGTCCCGTCCTCAAGGCGGATGTTGTAGACGCTCTCCGCCTTGCAGAGGGGCGTCCGCTTGATGGCCTCCGCCAGGTCCATGCTGTCGATGCCCAACTCGCTCGCGATGATCGTGTTCACCATCTGGCCCGCTCCGGCCAGGTGGATCAGGCTCTCCGAGCCGTCTTCGCGCATGAAGGAGGCGTCCGTGCTGCCCGCCCCCATGTCCAGGATGGCCATGGGCTGCCGGGTCCCCGGCGTGGTGAGGGCGCCCTTGATCGCCATCTCCGCCTCGATGCCGCCGATCTCCACCTTCACGCGCAGGTCCGCCTCGATGGCGGCCGCGAGGCGCTGCATGGGCAGGTCCACCGTCTGCACCATCACCGCCAGGGCCACGCCGTTCTCCAGCGAGAACTCCTCCGCCAGGCCCCCCACCACCTTCTGCGGCACCTGGGTGTCCACGGCCAGGAGGTCGCGGATGTGTACGTCCGCCAGGGGGATCTCCGTCAGGTTGGACATGGTGCGGCGCACGCGCTCCATCATGCCTCCGACGTTCGTCCCCGGCTCTCCGAAGACGTCCGAGATGGGCTGCGAGGAGGAAACGAGCTTCATGATCTTCTCCGCCCCCTCGTCCACGGCGATGCCGCGCTTGCCGTTGGGGCCCGCGATGGTCAGCTCTCCCGCGGGGATGCGGCGCTCCTTCACCTCGCCGAGGGGCGTCCGGATCACGACGGCCGACCGGTTGCCGACCAGGGCGCGCGCCACCGGAACCACCTGACGCGTTTCGTCCGGAGAGAGCCCGAAGATCGTCGCGATGTCGTAGGGGTTGGCCAACAGCTCCACCACCCTGCCCGGAGGGGCCACCTCCACGCAGGCCTGCATCCCCAGCGGCACGCGGTCGATGGCGCGCACCTCGTCCACGATGGGGATGACGCGCGGAAGCCGGTTTGCGATGAGGACGCCGTCGTCGTTTCGGCAGATGGCACAGGTGACGTCAACGCCGCGCTCCATGGCGGCGGCGATGCCCGCGGCCGCCCGTTCGTAGTCCACGGAGCCGGGGACCACGACGGTGCAGGCCTTGCCCGGAACGCAGTTCGCGAGCCCGTCGAACGCCACCGTTTCCCCCTGGCCGACGCCGACACCGCCAGGGGTGGAGGGGTTGTGCCCGATCATGGTGGACTCCGTGATGATCGTTTCCGTCACGGTTTCCATGGCGACCTCCCCGATGACGGGGGCCGCCCGGTTGATGCGGATGAGGTCCACCTTTGAAAAGTCGTCGCGCTCCCATCCCGCCCTCTCCAGGGCGTCGGAGAGGGCGTTGCGGACGCCCAGGACGTTCTGCGTCGTCCCCTTGATGCCAGAGGTGAAGGCGATGGAGGAGGACAGGAAATTCACCCGTCCGCCCTCCACGCGCCCAAGGGCGACTTCGGTCGTTGAGTTGCCGATATCGATACCCGCTATAACCGCCATGGAACAGCCTCCTTCACCGGCAAACGTCCCTGCCGGCGCGACCATCAGGCCGCGCCGGCCCGGTCCGTGCGCGCGGGTGGAACTTCGATCAGGACTCCGGACGATCGCCGCGGAGGAGCTTGCGGCGCTTGTACACGTCGGCCGCCTCGCGGACGTGCGCCGCGCAGGTGTGCGCCTGATACTGATTGTCCAGCTCGTCCGCGATGGCGATCAGCTCGTCGAACGTGGAGCGGTGAGGCCGAAGCGCGTTGTAAATCTCAAGCACCCGCTCGTCGGCAATGCGCGTCAGCTCGGCAGCGCGCCGCATGTTGCGCCCGATCTGCGGCCTCCCCGCGGACTCGGCCACCTGCGCCTGAAGCTCAAGGGCCTCCGGCGTGATGGTGAAGTCCTTGAACGTGGCCACGTCCTTCATCACGGCGTCCAGCGTCAATTCGTCAAGCTTCTTGCCGGTGGGGGACCGGATCAGGTCCGGCCTGTTGGTCCCAAGGGGATAATCCTTCGCCGTGACCTTGCCGCCCGGCGCCTCTGGCCGCTGCGGCGCGGGCGCGCTCTCCGCAGGCGCGGAGCCGGAGGCCATGCCCTTCAGCACCTGCCGCACCATCTCAGCGATAACCTGTTCGTTCATCTCAGCCATCATCAGTCACCTTCTCTACACGATCTCGACCTTGAACTCCACGGGGGCCTTGGTGCGGTCGAGGAAGCTGGCCTCCTTGTTGTGGAGCAGGGCCGCGATGCCCTGGTAGCGCGGGCGGGCCATGGGGTCGTTGCGCGTCGGCACCGGCATGGGGTTCTCGCCCTTGGCGTACTTCGCCGCGTTCCGCCCGATCTGGCGGAAGACCTCCGCGTCCAGGAGCGGGCTCTGAGGGAAGAGCTCCAGGTTGGCCAGGGGGGCCAACTCCCGCTGGTGGATGACGGCCGTGCCGCGCGAGAGGATGCCGATGCCGATCCCGGACCCGGAGAGCCGGGCACCGGCGTGGGCGATGAACGCGACATCCGCCGTATGGTAGACCTTGACGACGCGGTAGTTGCAGCCCTCCTCCTCGATCCCCGCGAACACCTGGCGCAGCACCTCGGTGTGGGGGACGTTGATGATCGTGGCATGGAACTCCGTGCCGAAGGCCGGCGGCAGCGCCACCACAACCTCCTTCGGGTCCGTGCCGCGTTTGGCGGGCCCCACCTCCGTGAAGCGGAGCTTCGCGCCAGCGGGCAGGGCTCCTCCGGCCGGCGACGCCGGAGCCGACTCAGGCGCCCGAGCCGGCGCGCCCTGGGCCGCGAACTCCGCGATGACCTCCTCTATGACCTTGCGGACAAGTTCTTCATTGACCTGCATCGTCTGTCCCTCCCCTTATACGTCCTCAGGACGAATGGCCCACGGAATGTTCTTGATCTCCTCCCAGCGCTCGGGGGAGAGCTGGTAGCCGGTGCCCGGTCCCGTGTACGTGTTGGGATCGTTGACGGCGCTCCAGACGTAGCCGTCCTTCGCGACCCAGGAAGAAGTCTGCAGGTAGTCTCCGGAGATGCGCTGCTTCAGCATCATCAGGACGTTCTTTGCGATGTCCTCAAAGCCGCCCTTCGCAAGTGCCTTCACGACGCTGACTCCGTTGATGCCCTCCTTCAGCAGCCGCTCGGCCGCCTTGAGGTCCTCGGGGATGTTGCGCGGCGTGATGTCCTTGCTGCCGTTGGCGTAGGTCGCCAGCTCGACCTCCTCGTCCGTGATGGGCGGGAAGCCCAACTCCCTGTAGACGGCCTGAAGGGCGCGGGCGGCCTTGTTTCGGACCGCGACGACGTCCGCCTCCAGCACCGGACGGTTGCCACCATCCACCTTGAAGTCGCGCTGCAGCGCCAGGTAGTCGTCCTCGTCCTCGATGTCCCAGTTCGAGCCCGCGAACATATTGTCGTAGTTCGGCACGCCGGAGTAGCCGGAGAACACGAAGTCCGTTCCGGCAAAGAACTGAGGCATGGTGCGCGCCGTGCGGCGCAGGTCGGAGTGGGAGAAGGTCTGGTCGTTTCCAGAGGCCACCTCGAGGTCCAGGGCGGTGGTCACCAGGTTCTCCGCGGCGACCGCGCGCAGTCCGGAGGGGACGGCGCCCGGGACGCCGATGCAGGAGATGGACCCGTTCTGCAGCCCTTGCACGCCCGCGCCCTTCGTCAGCATGATGCAGAGGACCTCAAGGTACAGCATGGACTTGCCCTCGGCGGCGCCCATCTGCACCTCGCTGCCCGTCCCGGAGGTGAAGCGCATCTTGAGGCCGCGGGAGGCGTAGCAGGAGGCCAGGAACGCCTTGGACCACGGGGTGTCGTCGCCGTCGATGAACACGTTCTCCGTGCCGTAGACGGAGATCGTCTCCGCGTAGGCCGTCAGGCCCCTCATGCCGATCTGAAGCTCGAAGGCCTCCTCCAGGGAGCACTGCGTCAGCGTGCCGGGCCGGCCCGTCTGAGAGCCGACGAGAAGGGAAAGGGCGTTCAGGGGCGCATAGCGCACGACGGCTACCGTCGTTTCCACCTCGAGGAAGCCGCGCAGGGCGCCCTCGGCCGCGTCCGCCACCAGGAGCACGGGGTTGTCCGTCGCGCTCGTGATGTGCGCCTGGTTGCCGGGCTTCCCGCGGGTGCGCATCTTGTGCATGGCCAGGATGATCTCCGCGATGTCCAGCTTGTCCATCACGCCGGCGATCTTGGCAGGCGTCAGGCCCTGCATGATCTTCGTGCACTCCGTGCGCGGGACGTTGATGTCCACCAGCATGTGGGCGATCTCCTGCTCGCTCATGGCCATGGCCTTGGGGGCCATAGCGAGGTCGATCGCGTAGTCCGCCACGAACTGCTCGTTCATGTTGAAGTCCTCGCGGCGCACCCCGTCCATCTCCACGACCCTGCCGTTCTCGATCTTGATGGAGGGCTTGGGGTCGTTGGGGCTGCCCATGGCGTAGAGGCCGACGTCAACCCACTCGCCGATGAATCCGTCCTTGTGGACCGGCCGGTTTTCGAGGACCTCAAACCGCTTGTTGCGTTTTGTCTTCGGCAAAACAATTCACCTCCACGTACTCGCGCCCTGACGCGCTAAATGTAGGAGACCGAAGCGGACTTCGGCTCCGACCCCATGGCGCCCAGGAGCTTCAGCCCCACGTCGCGCGCGGCGCGGATGGCCTGGCGCACGGCGCCGGAGTCGCCCGTGATCGAGATGAACGCCTCGTTCGTGTAGGACGTCTTGGACGGGGAGGCGTAGGAGAGGACCTCCACCTCAGCCGCCTTCACCGCCGTATCGCAGATGACGACGCCGATGCCCGCCGGAGCGCCCAGCACAAGCCCGTAGGCCTTGCCGAGGGGGCCGCCCAGGCCCTTGTTCACGGCGTAGCTGGCGCGCGCGGTGTACTGCAGCTCGAGGTACCCCACCTCGTTGCCCCACACGTCGCCGAAGTAGTTCTGGACGTTGGCCAACGCCACCTCGACGGCCCTCCGGGCGTCCGAAACGTCCTCCGCGCCCAGCAGGATGAGGCAGCCGTGGCCCGCGCCGCCCTCGGTGTCGCGCGGCAGCTCGATGGAGAGCACCTCGGTGTTCGTGGCCTTGACCGCCTCGTCCGTCGCCATGATCTGAGGGCCGGCGCCGATGCGGTCGGAAATGATGCCGATGGAGCGGTACTTCGGGTCCAGCCCCATGATCTGGTGCAGGATGGGGTCCACGTTGGCGATGACCGCGCCGATGGTGTGCCCCTGGGCCGTGCCGACGAACTCCGTCACCCCGATGTTGGCGAAGCAGGGCTCCACGCCGCCCGACGCCTTCTCCGCTACAGGGGCCGCGGGAGCGGGGGTGTCGCCCAGCCTCTTCATCACTGCATCCATAACCTGATTTACCATGTCCTTATCCATAACTCACCCCTCCTTAAAATCGAGAACCGTGCATTATCCCGCTCTAGAGGGGACTACTCCCCGGACTTGGGAAGAAGCTTTTCCGTGTCGGAGTGGGGTCTTGGGATCACGTGGACCGACACGACCTCGCCAACGCGCTTCGCCGCAGCCGCGCCGGCGTCAACGGCGGCCTTCACCGCACCCACGTCGCCGCGGACCATGACGGTCACGTAGGCGGAGCCGATCTTCTCGTATCCGATCAGGTGGACGTTCGCCGCCTTCACCATGGCGTCTGCGGCCTCGATGGCCCCAACCAAACCGCGGGTTTCGATCATTCCAAGAGCTTCACCGTTCATAAACTACCGCACCTCCTCAAAGTATTTGTTGATGCAATCCCTAAGAGCATCCACGCCCTCCCCGGTCACAGAGGAGACCATAAACACCTCCCTGGCGCCAGCCTGAATCAGCATCCGCCTGGCACGGTCCAGACTTTCGGGGTCCGCGATGTCCGCCTTCGTCACGACGCCGATGGCGTGAGCCCTGAGGACGGCGGCGATCTGCGGCGGAAACGACGAATGTTTCAGCGGGTCCATCAGGAGCAGGACCACCTCCGCCTTGGCGGAAAGCGACATAAACGTGTTCTTGAAGATCGGGGACTCCAGGAACTCCCCCGGCGTGTCGATGCACTCCGGCGTGAAACACACCGCCTCCGTCTTCGTGACGGGGCCGCTCCGATACCCCATGGCCGTCATGAGCGTCGTCTTGCCGGCACCGCTGCGGCCGATGACCATGATGCGGCGGGGGCGGCTCATGAGTGGGTGATGGAAGCCGGGAAGAAGCCGAGGATGTCCTTCAGCGACTGGACGGTGGCCCGCAGCGCCGTTTCCACCGCGGAGACCTCCCCCGTGAACAGGAGACACCCCGTGAAGCGGTCCACGAACTCGATGTTGACCGCCGCGGACTTGGACGCGATGTCCGCCGCGATGATGGACCCCTCGCCCGGCGTGATGGTCATGAGCCCCAACGCCCCCGGATGGTCCACTCCGACGGAGGAACACAGGGACTTCCTGGGGTTGCGGATCACGTGGGCCAGCGTCACCTGCTTGCCCGGAACGTACTCCAGGGTCCCGCGAAAGTTTCCGGAGGAGCTACGTCCCTCCTCCGCGTCCTCCCTCTGAAACGGCGAATCCGGCATCGCTATCCCCTCTCCTTCCTCAATGCCCCGACATAAAAAAAGGGGCACTGCTGAGGTCGTCGGCGCACAAACGCGCACCATGACGCTCAGCAGCACCCCGAACTCCTCGCGGGAGGCTGCACTATGCCGCATGGATCGGTCTCCTGGCTCGTCTTCACCCTCGGCTGCCCCTTCCCAAAACGCTCAGTGGCACGGCAGCTTCGTCAGACTCACAGTGGCGGGCCCGCTCCGGAATCTCACCGGACTTCCCATAACATCGACGCGGCACAACTCCAAACCAGTTCTTCCTTGTCTGTAATGATACAAAGTTTCTTTTTGCGTGTCAACCTCGCTGAGGTGCTTTTGTCGTTGTACTTTGTCGTTGTACTTTGTCGTTGTTCAGTGATAATGTCACCTTACCCCCACGAGAGGTGGCTCTTTACCAGACTTGCTAAGAACTCCCTGACGATACACATTTACACATTAAGGTCCAGGCATAGCTTTCGAACTTCCTAAAATTGTTGCAGTGAAAGATCGGTAGCTTATTAAAAATTCTTTTATGCAAAACATGTTATAATAAACAAAGTTTTATCTATAATGGAGATAGATTGGGATTTATATTTAATGAAAGGATATATGATTATGATACCCCTGAATTCATATAGCGGCATTGAATATCGTTTAAATCAAGTATGTCCTAAAAAACTAAAATGTTGTATCGTAGGGATATTATTTGCCAACCCTCATCATAATTTGGTAAAAGAAGAATTTTTGCCGTTTTTAAAACAATTTGACCTTGATTCCCAAGGATTTACACATATTTTCTTCGCCGGTTATATTTCGGAAAAAGAAAAACATTCGTATGAGGATGCAGAATACGTTCTTCAGGGACCAAATGGTATAAATTGGTATTTCAGCCACAAAGCTTTTAAGAATATACAAGAGGAATTTCACTCAATGACAACGTGGCATTTTAGTGGTGGCGTGGATCTTTTACTTTTTGACGCGATACGAGATTCCAGTCAACACTGGCATTCTCAATTATCTCTGAATCTTAATAGGGCGGTCATTTTGGATTTGTTGAGAGCTAGAAATAAGGGCGATCTTCCCCACATATGCCAGTTTTTAACCCCTGTCTTTCAAGAGGCTAAACAACATGAAGGGACCTGCATTGCTCGTATTCAACAACTCGGACTCATTGAAGGAAGGCAATCCGTTATTGAATTTTTTTTAAAAATGTTTATTCCATACGATATTATTCAAGCTTTAAAATCATCTTTTCTGTATATTGCAAGGGATATTTCCCTCAAAGACAAAAAGGGAAGCTACTCATAGGGAGTAACTTTTTTGGCATGGATGTCCATTAATATTCCTTCACATCCGCGGCGGTTCCGCCGACGGCCAGCACCCTCAAGCTGCACAATCAGCGTTTTTCCCCTGTCCGGAAGTCAGGTTTCCGATACACTGAAGTCATAGGGGTCGCGGGCGAAGCACCGCTCTGCGGGCCCGATCATGATGGGGGGAATATGTCATGGAACTGCTGAACGTCTGCAAGTGCGCGAAGTGCGG
>NZ_DBHLDX010000039.1:11127-17578 GCF_057312375.1 Fretibacterium sp. | reverse complement strand
CGGTGGGGGCGGGACTGGAGGTCGTCCAGACCTTCGAGCCCATCCCGCTCTACGCAGTGATGGAGCAGCTGGGGTTTGAACACCACACGGAGCGGGCGGCGGAGAACGAGTTTCACGCCTGGTTCTACCGCGTCGAGGTGCGAGAGGAGGACGGGACGATCCCCATGCGCCCCGCGGCGCTGACGAATTTCCCTTTGATCGACGAGGAGCTGGGTCGGGTTGCGGTGAGCTTTTGGGACCTGACGTGGAACGACGCGAAGCGGACGCTTCCCTACGAAACGCGGCTCCTCCTGTCGCTGGCGAACGCGGTCGGCGCGGGGAGGATGCGTCAGGCGTGCCGGGAGCTGGTCAAGGCCTACGCCCATGGAGTCGATTCCGCGGCGTTGGGCGACGTGTTCGAGCTCCTGGCCTGGAATCAGGGGATCGGGTTCTTCAGCTCGGAGATCGGGCCGTCCACGCTGTTTCAGGCGTACAAGACGATCCGGCAGCAGGAGAAGCTCGGCAGGAGCCGGGAGGAGATCGGCGCGCTTTTGATGGAGCGCTTCGGCGAGAAGAACCCAGAGGTCGCGGTGCAGTGACGACGAAGGGGCGGTCCCTTTGGGCGCCGGGCGCATGGGCTGCGTCCGGCGTCGTTTCATCTCAGGGCCTGTTTGGGTCGGCGTGGGCGTCCCCGGACAGGATGACGAAGTGGTTCCTGTGGAACGCGATCAGCCCCGCGTCGCGCATCTTCCCCAGCTCCTTGGAGAGTGCCGTCCGTTCGACGCTCAGGTAATCGGCCAGCTGTTGGCGGTCGAAGGGGAGGTCGAACTCCCCGCTGCGCCGTTGGAGGGAAACGGAGTGCAGGTAGGCGAGAACCTTGCCGCGGATGGTCTTGGGTGACGTGTGGAAGCTCCTGCCCGACAGAATGAGGTTCTTGCGCGAGGAGATCGTGAGGAGGTTGCTCAACAGCCGGATTCGCCACAGGTCGGCCTGTCCCGGCGGGGTTTGGAGCGCGTCAAGCCGAAAGAACAGGACGCGGCAGTCCTCGTTGGCGCAGACGTCCACCAGGAGCACGGCCCCCTTCAGGAACGCATAGGTTTCGGCGAAGAACTGTCCCGGCCCGACGTGGCTGAGGATCGTCCGGTTCCCCCAGACGTCGTCGCTCTTGATCGTGACGCTGCCCTCCAGCACCAGCCCCATGCTGTCCGTTGTGTCCCCGGCGCGCAGCAGAGTTTCGCCCCTGGCGTAGCGGCGCTCGTGCGCGCACAAAACCTCCAGGGCCGTCCGGACCTCCGCCGTGTCCATGCCCCGGAACAGCTCCGTTTCGTTGAGCGGCGTCCCGTCCCTGTCCAGAAGCGATCACCCTTTCCATAAGCTCCATGAGCGCAAAGCCGGCGAAAAAATGGGGAGCCAGCGACCGGCTCCCCGACGACTACGCCTTCAGTTGACCGGCGGAGCCCTCCTCTGCGGCCTTCTTGCCGTTGAGGTCCTCCTCCCAGGTGATGAAGGAGTGGTAGTAGATGCGGTCGTCGTCGTCCAGCCCGCGGGTGATCTCCGTGATGTGCGTGTGCCGCGCGTGTACCTGAGCCAGCACGAACTCCACGGCCACCATGGGCTCCGTCTTGGCGCCGCAGGTGTAGATGTCGAGCGCCATGTAGTTGGCCTCCGGCCACGTGTGTACGGAGAGGTGCGATTCGCTGATGACCACGACGCCGCTGACCCCGTTCGGGGGAAAGCGGTTGAACGATACGGACCAGACCTGAGCGTGAGCCCGCCTGGCGGCCTCCACCAGGATGTCCTGAAGTCGGACGACGTTCGTGATGGTGTCGTCACATCCGGAAGCCTCCACGATGAAATGAACCCCTTTTGGCGACAACGAGCCGCGCCCCCTCCCAATCAAGATGCTGCGGCGCGGCCCTCCCTGTGCAGGGAGCCGGCGCAACTCCGGCCTTGAGCGAAAGCCGCGGCAAAATTGTACCGATAAAGGCTGTCGTTGTCAAACAACGTCCCTGCAGTGCCCGTTCGGCCTCTTTCGGTTCGGAACGCGGGGGGAGGCTGAAAACCGCGTCCTTTTCGGGTAAAATAAATGGTGTCGTCTTGCACCTTCAGGGAGCGGCAGGCGGGGCCGTTCGCCTGCTTTGTTCGATACCAGGAAAGGGGCCTGTTCCATGAGCCGTTTTTTCAGCGCGAAGTATAAGAGCCTCATGCCCTACGTTCCGGGCGAACAGCCGCGGGATCGAAAATACCTTAAGCTCAATGCGAACGAGTCGCCTTTCCCCCCGTCCCCCAAGGCCGTGGAGTACGCCTCCGAGGCCTCGAATGTGCTGAACCTCTACCCGGACCCGGAGTGTACGGGGCTGACGGCCCGCATCGCGGAGCTGTGCGACGTGGCACCGGAGGAGGTGCTGGTGGCGGGCGGCTCCGGCGCGATCCTGAACCTCGCCTTCATGGCCTTCTGCGACCGCTACCACCCCGCCGCCTTCCCCGAGGTCACCTGCGGGCTCTACAGGGTGCTGGCCGAGCTGAACGGCGTCCCCTTCAAGGAGATTCCGCTGGAGGAGGACTTCACCATCCGCGCGGAGGAGTACATGGCCCTGGGCCGCACCCTCTTCATCGCGAACCCCAACGACCCCACCGGCCTGACGATGTCCATCCCGGACCTGGAGGGCATCGTGCGGCGCACCCCGGACAACGTCGTCGTCATCGACGAGGCCTACGTGGACTTCGGCGCCACCAGCTGCCTGCCGCTGATCCATCGGTACGGGAACCTGCTGGTGACCCGGACCTTCTCCAAGGCCTGGTCCCTGGCGGGGGCGCGGCTGGGCTTCTGCGTCGGCAATCCGGACCTGATCGAGGACCTCCGCAGGGTGAAGGACTCCATCAACCTCTGCAGCATCGACCGCGTGACCATAGCCGCGGGGCTGGGAGCCCTGTCGGACGCGGAGCACACGACGAACAACTGCCGCCTCATCCGCGAGAGCCGCCGCTTCGCCGCGGACGGGCTCGCCCTCCTGGGCTTCGACCTCACGGACTCCGTCGCGAACTTCCTGCTGGCCCGGCATCCGCGGGTGGACGGCAGGGCGCTCTACCTGAAGCTGCGCGAGAAGGGCGTCCTGGTGCGCCACTTCGATCACCCCGCCCTCGCGCAGTACAACCGCATCACGGTGGGCTCGTTGGAGGACATGCAGCAGCTCCTCAAGGTGCTGAAGGAGATCCTTGGGGAGGACGAGTGAGGCGCAGGGAGGCTGAGGCGGTAGGGCCCGGCGCGGGTGCCTCGGCCAAAAAAAGCCCGCTCTGCGGCTTCGGCGATTCGCTCTAGAGTGTGTAATGAAAAAACGACTGTCGGGGGGATCTGTGATGAGGGACGGAACAGGGCGGTGAGCGGAGGCCAGGGAGCGGCGCAGCGCGAGGGCGGCGCGGACATGACGCGGGGGGACGTGTTCCGGCATATCTTCTATTTTTCGCTGCCCTTTTTGGCGGGGAACGTCTTCCAGCAGCTCTACAACATGGCGGACACGTGGGTGGTGGGGAACTACGTGGGCGACGAGGCCTTCTCCGCCGTGGGGACCGTGACGCCCGTCATCAACATGCTCATCGGCACCTTCATGGGGTTCTCCAGCGGCGCGGGCGTCGTCATCTCACAGTACTACGGCGCGGGAAACCGCCAGCGGGTCCACGACGCCGTCCAGACCGCCGTGGTGATGACCGCCGTCCTCAGCGTCGTCTTCACGATCGTGGGCAAGGCCATGACGCCCCTCATGCTGCGCTTTATGAGGACGCCCGAAGACGTCCTTCCGGAGTCGATGGCCTACCTGGACGTCTACTTCTCCTACATCGCGGGGCTCCTGTTCTACAACATGGGGGCGGGGATCCTGCGTGCGGTGGGGGACTCCAGGCGCCCCTTCTACTACCTCGTCGCGGCAGCCTTCGTCAACGTCGTGCTGGACCTGGTTCTCGTCATCGTCTTCGGTCTGGGGGTGCGGGGCGTGGCCTACGCCACCGTCGTTTCCCAGGGGATATCGGCCCTGCTGGCCTTCTCCCTCCTCCTGCGCACGGACATGAGCGTGAGGCTCACGCTGCGGGACCTCAGGGTCGATCTGAAGCTCCTGTGGAAGATCGTCCGGGTGGGGGTGCCCGCGGCGGTGCAGATCGGCATCGTCTCCTTCTCCAACGTCTTCGTCCAGTCCTACATCAACCAGTTCGGCAAGTACTGCATGGGGGGCTGGACGGCCTACCACAAGATCGACCAGCTGATCTTCCTGCCCATGCAGTCGCTGGGGCTGGCCGCCACCACCTTCGTGGGGCAGAACCTGGGGCGCGGTCTGGCGGACCGGGCCCGCCGGGGGGTGCGCACGGCGCTCCTCTGCGCCGTCGCCGTGACCCTGGCGGCCTCCGCCGTGGTCGTGGCCCTGGCGCCTCAGCTGGTGGCCATCTTCAACCCGGAGCCGCGGGTGGTGGAGTTCGGCGCGATGTTCCTGCACTTCCTGACGCCCTTCTACGTGCTCTGCTGCGTCAGCCAGGTGTACACGGGAGCGCTGCGGGGGGCCGGCAACAGCAAGGTCCCCATGGTGATGATGATCTTCTCCTTCGTCGTGTTCCGCCAGTGCTACCTCTTCGTCGTGTCCCGGTTCGTCAGCAACACGCCCCTGAGCATGGGGATGAGCTATCCTGCCGGCTGGATGGTGAGCAGCGTCCTAGCCGCGCTCTACTACGGCCATGCGCGCCTGGAGGCCACCCGGTTGGTGGAGCGGGGCGAGGTGCTGGGCGCGGAGGAGGCGTAGCCCCGTCAGGGCGCGACCCGCCCTGCCTCGTTGTAGATGAGGGCCATGAACTCCAGGTCCGAGTCGGAGTTGTTCTCGATGCTGTGCCAGTGCCCGACCTGGATGAGGCAGACGTCTCCCGCGTGCACCTTCGTGACGCTTCGATCGTCGTCGATGAAGTCGCCCTCCCCCTTCAGGATGTAGTAGGGCTCCGTTTCCCCCACGTGCTGATGCCAGCCGACGCTCGACTTCGGCGGCAGGACGACGCGAGCGTAGAGCCGTCCGTGCCCCATCAGCTCGTCCTTCGACAGGACGTGGTGGACCCTGGCAGGGCCCCGTCCTCCAGCGAGCTCGCTGACCTCCGTGGTCCTCTCCCTTCTCACCATGGCGTTTCCCCCGTTTCGGCCCCGTCCTGCGGCAGGTCGCCATCCTGGTCCACGCCGCGCCCGGACGCGCACATGGCGCTGAAGCACAGGGTGGCCTCCGGATCGCCCTGCGCCGAGGCCAGGCGCCACCACCGCACCGCCTCTCGGTCGTCCTGCGGCGCCCCGTGCCCGTGGGCGGACATCCAGCCGAGGCGGCACTGGGCCGCCATGAAGCCCCCCTCCGCAGAGGCCCGATACCACCGCGCCGCCTGCTCCTCGTCCGGCGCGACGCCACAGCCGTAGACGTACATGTCCGCGAGGTAGAACTGGGCCCTCGCGCTGCCCTGTTCCGCCGCCGCACGATACCATCGCGCGGCCTCCGCCACGTCCCGCCCTACGCCCTGGCCGTTCTCGTACAGGACGCCGAGGCAGAGCTGAGCGTTCGGCTCGCCCTGTTCCGCCGCCGCGCGGTACCAGCGCGCGGCCTCCGCCGCGTCCTGCGCCACGCCCCGGCCGTTCGAGAACATCCTGCCGAGGCGGTACTGGGCACCCGCGTTCCCGCCTCCGGCGGCCGCAAGGAGCGCCTCCATGTCCGGCGCCTCGTCCCTGCCGTCCTCGGACGGCTCCGCAAAGAGATATTCCATAGGGTCCTTTTCCATTTGAACGTTTGAACCTCCCCGCACCGATCGCCGCGTCCTCCGGCCTCGTCCGCGACGGGGCCTTGAGCGCGCTGCTCCATCTGCCCATTATATCCCAACCGTCGCCCTGGAGCCTGCGGCCGGAGGCTCAATGGTAAAATAGCGGGAGGAGGCCGCCCTGCGCGGGCGCTCCGTCGGGCGATCTTATTTTGGAGAGGGGCATGTTTGCTTTGGGTGCGAGGGACGACGTTTACGCGGCGCTGAGGGAACTGGGCCTGTCCTTTGAGGTGGACGAGCACGAGCCGGTCTTCACCATCGAGGAGATGGAGGCCCTGGGACTGACCGAGAAGGGGATGGTGGTGAAGAACCTGTTCTTGCGGGACCAGAAGGGGAAGAAGCACTTTTTGGTGCTGCTGCCGTCGGACCGGCAAGCGGACCTCAAGTCCATCGGTGAGCAGTTGGGTGCGGGGAAGCTCAGCTTCGCCTCCGAGGAGCGGCTGGCGAAGTACCTTGGGCTCTCCAAGGGGGCTGTCACGCCCCTTGGGATGATGAACGACCGCGAGCACGCCGTGGAGGTGGCCGTGGAGCGCAGCCTGACGTCGGAGCCGCGGCTGGGCGTCCACCCCAACGAGAACACGGCGACGGTGTGGCTGTCGTGGCAGGACCTGAAGAAGTACCTCGAACACTTCGGCGCGAGGATGCGGACGAT
>NZ_DBHLDX010000039.1:1640-11027 GCF_057312375.1 Fretibacterium sp. | reverse complement strand
TCCCGCTTCACGGGGGTCAGGCCGTAGGGCTGGCCCGCGCCGCCGACGCAGCCGCCCTTGCAGGACATGACCTCCACCAGGTGGTAGCTTCGGCGGCCGTCGAAGATCTCCGCGATGAGCTGCTGGGCGTCCTTCATGCCGTGCACCACGGCAATGCGAATCTCCTGGCCCGCGAGCGTCAGGGTGGCCTCCTTCACGTTGTCGAAGCCGCGGATGGAGGTCATCTCGATCTTCTCCGAGGACAGGTACTGCTTGTTGCTGTTCAGACAGCGGCGGACCACCGCCTCCGCCACGCCGCCCGATGTGCCGAAGATCACACCCGCGCCGGAGCCCAGTCCGAGGGGCATGTCCGGGGCCAGATCCACCAGCGCGTCGAAGTCGATGCCGGCCTCCTCGATCATCTCGATGAGCTCCTGAGTGGTCAGGACGTAGTCCGTGTCCGGCACGCCGTTCGTCCGAAACTCCTCCCGCGCGGCCTCCATCTTCTTGGCCGCACAGGGCATGATCGCCACGCTGCAGGTTTCCCGCCCGTCAGCTTCCGCCTGGGCGTAGTACGCCTTGATCACCGGGGAGAACATCTGCATGGGGGAGCGACAGGTGGAGAGGTGCTTCAGGAGGTCCGGAGCGCAGTTCTCGCAGTACTTCACCCATGCGGGGCAGCAGGAGGTGAACATGGGGAAGGGCCCGCCGTCTTCAAGCCGCTGCATCAGCTCCGCCGCCTCCTCCATGACGGTGAAGTCCGCGCCGAGGGTCGTGTCCGTCACGTGGTCGAAGCCGAGGGTTCGCAGGGCGGCCACGACCTTGCCGATGCTGTTGACTCCGGGCTCGAGGCCAAAGCGCTCCCCAAGCGCCACGCGGACGGCGGGTGCGATCTGAGCGACGACGCGCTTTTTGGGGTCGAAGATAGCCTTCCACACGTCGTCGATGTGCCGCCTGACGCGGATGGCGTTGGTGGGACACACCGCCGCGCACTGGCCGCAGCTGATGCACCGGGTGTGGAGCATGGGCTCGTTGAAGGCGGGGCGGACCCGCGCCTCGGAGCCGCGGTTGACGAAGTCCAGGATCCCCATGCCCTGAATTTCGCTGCACACGCGAACGCAGTCGCCGCACAGGATGCACTTGTTGGGGTTGCGGATGATCGCGTAGGAGGACTCGTCCTGAGGCAGGCGCTCCCGCGTGTCCTCGAAGCGAACGCGCTTCACGCCGTAGCGGTGGGCCAGCATCTGGAGGCGGCAGGAACCGCTCTTGGAGCAGACCGTGCAGTCGCACTCGTGGGCCGCCAGCAGGAGCTCGAGGATCATCCTGCGGTAGCGCAGCAGGCGGGCAGTGTTGGTGCGGATTTCGAGCCCGTCCCTCGGCTCCATGGAGCAGGAGGAGTCGATCTTCCCCCGCGCGTCCTCCACCACGCACATCCTGCAGGCGCCGTAGGTGGACAGCTCGCTGTAGTAGCAGAGCGTCGGCATGTCGATGCCGGCCTTGTGGATGACGGCCAGGACGTTCTTCTCGTCGGTGAACTCCACAGGCCGCCCGTTGATGATCATCGTCCCCATTTACCACGCCTCCCGAATCGCCCCGAAGGGACAGTTTTCCATGCAGGCGCCGCATCGGATGCACTTGCCGTCGTTGATGAGGTGCGGGGCCTTCACCGTGCCGCTGATGGCGCCGACCGGGCAGCTCCGGGCGCACTTCGTGCAGCCCTTGCACTGAGCCGCGTCGATCTCGAAGCGCTTCATCTTCTGGCAGACCCTGGCCGGACAGCGCTTCTCCGACACGTGGGCCTCGTACTCGTCCCGGAAGTAGCGCAGGGTGGAGGTCACGGGGTTGGCCGCGGTCTTGCCCAGCCCGCACAGGGCCGTGTTCTGCACGGTGTCCGCCAGTTCCTCCAGCAGGTTCAGGTCCTCCGGCCGGCCCTGGCCCCCCACGATCCGCTCCACGATCTCAAGCATCCGCTTGGTGCCCTCGCGGCAGGGCACGCACTTGCCGCAGCTCTCCCGTTGGGTGAAGTTCATGAAGAAGCGGGCCACCTCCACCATGCAGGTGTCCTCGTCCATGACCACGAGGCCGCCCGACCCGATCATGGCCCCGATCCGCTGCAGGCTGTCGAAGTCGAGGGGCAGGTCGAGGTGCTCGTCGAGGCACAGGCATCCCCCTGAGGGGCCGCCGATCTGCACGGCCTTGAACTTCTTGCCGTTTCGGATGCCGCCTCCGATGTCGAAGATGATCTTTCGGAGGGTGGTCCCCATGGGGACCTCGATCAGGCCGGTGTTCACCACGTTTCCGGTGAGGGCGAAGGCCTTGGTGCCGGGGGAACCCTCCGTGCCGATGCCCCGGAACCAGTCCGCTCCCTCCTGGACGATCTTCGGGACGTTGGCGTAGGTTTCCACGTTGTTGAGCACCGTGGGCTTCCCGAACAGGCCCTGCTCCACCGTGCGGGGCGGCTTCACGCGGGGCATGCCGCGGTTGCCCTCGATGGAGGAGGTCAGCGCGGACCCCTCGCCGCAGACGAAGGCCCCCGCCCCCTGATTGATGTGCAGCCTGAAGCTGAAGTCCGTGCCCAGGATGCCGTCGCCCAGGAGCCCCGCCTCCGTGGCCCGGTCGATGGCGGTCCGCAGGCGCTTCACCGCCAGAGGGTACTCGGCTCGCACGTAGATGTACCCCTCGTCGGAACGGGCGGCGTAGGCGGCGATGGTCATGCCCTCGATCATCCGGTAGGGGGCCCCCTCCATGATGGAGCAGTCCATGAAGGCGCCCGGGTCTCCCTCGTCGCCGTTGCAGACGACGTAGTGCTTGGGAGCCTTCTGACGGAGGACGGACTTCCACTTCTTCCCGGTGGGGAACCCGGCCCCGCCGCGGCCTCGGAGGCCGCTGCGATCGATCTCGTCGCAGACCGCCTCAGGCGTCATGTCGTGGAGCGCCTTGCCCAGCGCCGCGTAGCCTCCCCTCGCGATGTACTCGTTCAGGTCCACCGCGTCGATCTTTCCGCAGAACTCCAGAACGTTGTGGGTCTGCAGCTTGTAGAAGGGGATATCTCCCTCCGTGCGGCAGGTGCCGCCCTCCGCGCGGTAGAGCAGGCGCTCCACCACTTCGTTGCCCTTCAGGGAGCGCTCGAATATCTCCTGGCAGTCCTCCAGGCTCACCCTCGTGTAGAGGACGTCGAGCGGCTGGATGTGCAGGAGGGGCCCCATCTCGCAGAAGCCGATGCAGCCGCTCTTCTTCATGCCAAGGTCCCGGTGCCCCGGCTCAAGTCCCAGCTCCACGGAAACGCTCAGCCCCGCTCCCTCGCAGAGCTCTTTCAGTCGGTCGTAGATCTTGAGGGACCCTCCGGCCACGCAGCCCGTCCCGCAGCAGACGACGACCTTCTTGTCCTGAAGGGCCAGGCCCCTTTCCGCAGCGGCCCGCCGCTCCTCCAGCTCCCGGACGCTCGCGATGCGCGTCATCCCGCCGTCGCCTCCTTTCCCCGAATGGACTCCAGAAGCTCCTTGGCCTTGTCCACCGTCATCGTGGGGTGGACCTCGTCGTCCACCACCACCACGGGCCCCAGCCCGCAGGCCCCAAGGCAGGACACGATCTCCACCGTGAAGAGCATGTCGTCCGTCGTGCTCTGCGCCGCAGTCAGGCCCAGCTCCTTCCGGATCGCCCCCAGGATCGTGGCGCCCTTCCGGACGTGGCAGGCCGTCCCGTCGCAGCAGCGGATGATGTGCTTCCCCTTCGCGTTCAGGGAGAAGTTCTCGTAGAAGGTTGCGACGCCGTAGACCTTGGAGATGCTGACGTGCAGGTAGTCCGCGATCATCTCCAGCGCCGGACGCGGAAGGTAGTTGTAGAGCGCCTGCACTCCCTGCATGATGGGTATCAGGTTCGTCTGGTCGGCCGAGTAGCGCAGCAGGATGTCCTGGATGCGCGTAACGTCAATGTCCGTAGACCCCATTGAAGCCCCCCCTTAAAAAACAAGACAGAAACAAATGAAAGGACGCCAGATCCACGCGCCGTCTTCAGCGCGGCGCAAGACCGACAACTATCTATTGTATTATAAAGACAAGTGAAATAATTTGCAAGGCGCTTGCACAAAAAGGGACGGGAGGCCGATTGACCTCCCGTCCCGGGGTGCGAGGCGCGCGTTTTTTCGGAGCGCTGTTTTTTAGAGCCCGCGGTAGAGGATGACGATGAGGGCCAGCGGGATGCAGTAGGAAACGAAGAGGCTGATCCATCCGGGGATGCGGATGAAGCCCTTGGCCCCCAGGTTGCAGTCGGCGCGATAGTTCTCGAACTTCCAGTCGAAGGACAGGTAGAGGGCTACCAGGATGGCGCAGAGCGGCATCATGATGTCCCCGGAGAGGTGGTCGAAGAAGTTGAAGATGTCGCGGCCCATGATCTTATAAGCGGCCCAGGTGTTGGCGGGGTCGGGGTTCAGGGAGAGGATGGCCGGGATGCCCAGCAGGAACATGACGAGCAGGACGCCCCAGGTGGAGGCCTTGCGGCTCACCTTGAAGTACTCGGCGAAGCTGGCGGCCGGGGCCTCGAGGTAGCCGATGCCGGAGGTGAAGCCCGCCAGGGCAGCCAGGATGAAGAACATCGCGCCCCAGATCATCCCGCCGGGCATCTGTCCGAAGATGACGGGCAGCGCCTCAAAGACGAGGCCGAAGCCGCTGGTGGGGTCCATGCCGTAGCAGAAGAGCGCTGGGAAGACCACGACGCCGGCCACGATGGCGAAGCCCGTGTCCATGGAGATGACCCAGAAGCTGTCCATGGGGAGGTCGCTGTCGTCGCCCAGGTAGGAGCCGTAGACGACGGCCGTGGCGATGCCGATGCCGATGGAGAAGAAGGCCTGTCCCAGGGCGGCCAGCACGGCCTCCCAGGAGAGCTTGCTGAAGTCCGGCGTCAGGTACCACTTCAGGCCGTCCAGGGCCGTTTTGCCCCCCTCGACGGTGGGCTTCATCATGACGGAGTTCACCGCCAGGACGATCAGCATGATGCCCAGGATGGGCAGGAGGAACTTGCAGGTGCGCTCCACGCCGTCCTTGACTCCCTGGGTGACGGTGATGCCCAGGGTGAAGACGACGAAGAGCGTGTAGCCCGCCATCTTGACGGGGTTCTTCATGAGCTCGCCGAACATGGCCTTCGTCGAGTCCGGCGTGGCGCCATGGAACGCGCCCTTGAGGGACTCTACAGCGTAGGCGAACATCCAGCCGATGATGACCATGTAGTAGGCCATCAGGATGATGCAGGCGATGCAGCCCACCCAGCCGATCAGGTTCGCCGGCGTCGTCTTGCCCCCGGTGTACTCCCTGATGCCCACGATGGGCGTGCGCTTGATCTTGCGCCCCAGGCCGATCTCTGCGGTGAAGAGGGGGAAGCCGATCAGGATGCAGATCAGCACGTAGACGAGCAGGAATGCGCCGCCGCCGTAGGTTCCCGTCAGATAGGGGAAACGCCAGATGTTTCCGAGGCCGATGGAGAACCCCGCCGCAGAGAGGATGAAGCCGATGCGGCTGCCCCAAGTTTCACGCTTTTGTCCAGCCTGTTCAGACATGGTAAAACCACCTTCCGTTAGCATCGAAGTTGAATTGAACGCTTTATCGCTTGAAGCGCGGACCGACGCTCAAATCCGGCCCGCAGCGCGCCTCACGGTGTTATGAGGAATGCATGAAGGATAAAGATATCCGCCATGCGGGGAGGTCATAACATTTACTGAAAAATTCAAGCCCCACAGGAATCTTGGGGGCTTAGTCACCCGAAGGCTTTTGAGCGAACGAGGAACGGCGCTCAGGGGAGGGGGGCGGTGCCGCCCTCCTTCAGGTCGAGGCAGATTCGGGAGTCCCGGAGGGCCCTGCAGAGGAGGTCCTCGTCGATCAGGGCGAAGTCCTCGCTGCGGCCCGGTCCCGCGTCCTCGTCGATGGCCCGCTGGGTCGTCAACCGTTCGCGGGCCTTCCCGATGGACAGAAGGCCCGCGGCGTCGTAGCGCCTGGCGCTCTGAGCCAAAAGCAGCGAGCGGTAGGGCGCCCGCATGAGGGGGACGTTTGGGGGCAGAGGGGCGGAAACCAGCGTCCGCCCCTCCTGCAGCAGGGCCTCGGCCCTGTCCAAGACGTCGAGAGGGGACCCCTCGACCCGGTGGACGGAAACGATCCCATGGCTGACCGCGAAGTCCGCGGTCAGCCTGGGGTTGTTCGTCACGATCTCAAAAACAGCGCCGCCGTCCATCGGGGCCTGCGTGCCCTCCAGATCAGTCCTCAAAGATCGTCTGATCGTCGATGGAGGTCTGCATGGCCTTGAGAGCGCGCATCACGAGCTCGCGCCTCTTGGCCTTGTCTCCGGCCTCGCCCAGCTGGGGCGCTCCCACCGGATGGGGGATGGCCACGCCGGGGACGATACGGTTAGCGCCCACCGTCATCATGATGGGAACGATCGTCGCAATCTGCACCACAGGGATGCCCGCCGCCTTCTCAATCTCGCGCGTCATCGATGCACCGCATCGAGTGCAGGTGCCTCAGGTGGAGGTGAGGATGGCCGCGTCTACTCCGGCCTTCTTCAGCTCGGCGCCTATTTCCTTGCCGAACTTCTCCGCGAAGGCCACGGCCGTGCCCGTGCCCGTCGTCGTGTAGAAGTAGGGGTGGACCTTGGCGAAGACCCCCTCCTTCTCCAGCTCCCGCATGACATCCAGCGGGACCACCACGTCGGGGTCCTCGTTGGCGAAGGTACGGTCGTAGCCGCCGTGGATGGACTCGTAGGCGCCCTTCATGCTGGAGAGCTTCGAGATGTCGTAGGTGCCGAAGCTCTCGGCGGAGGAGACGCGGATGTGATCCGGGTTCCCGATGGGAACGATGCCGCCCGAGCTCACGAGGGCGATCGTGGCCTTCTTGATGTCCTTGACGGGGGCTGCCGGCGGGATCTTGTTGAACTTCGGCATCTCGTACTCCGTGCGGAACTCCTCGCCCTTCAGCTTCTTGAGGAGCATCTCCACCGCGCGCTCGGCGCCGTTCTGCTCGTGGATGAAGTTCTTGCGGACGCCGCGGTGGATGTAACCCTCCACGCGCGCCGGGCCCAGGGGTTCGCCAGAGAGCAACTTCAGCGCCAGGGCGGCCATGGACTTCAGGTTCTTCCCCATGCCCCGGGCGCTGTCCGCGCAGGGGACGATGTAGGTCTTCTTGGAGTAGAGCTCCACGCCGGGGTTCTCGATGTACATGCCCGTCAGCGTCGGGATCTTGAGCTCCGCGGCCGCCACCGAGGCGATGTCGCCGCAGGCGAAGCCGTAACGTCCGGCGTTGAAGGCGGGGCCTGCGATCAGGATGTCCGGCTTCAGGTCCCGGATGAGCTTCAGGCACTCCTCCCGCGCCTTGTCCGTGTTGTTGCCGTAGTAGCTGTCGCCGCAGACGACGGTGCCGACGATCTTCGCGCCGTCGCCAAGCTCCTTGGCGAGCCCCACGCCGGGGCCAATGAGCTCCTCCTTGAAGAAGGGCGTCTGGTCGGCCTTCTCCTCGCCGCCGATGCCGGCGTAGAACTGGTTGATATAGTGAACTACACGCTTCATCGTGTCATATCCTCCTTATCTGGTCCAAGCTTTCTTTAAAGAATGGCTCCGTTCCCGGCCTTCCAGCCAGGGTTAGATCCACTCGCAGCCGACCTTGTTGAACCCGATCTCCGCCGTCGAGGCGATGATCGCCTGCATCTCCACGTACATGGAGCCGTCCTTGCGCAGGCTCTCGGCCGCGCCGCCCGACAGGTGGGCGATGGACTCGGGCCAGCCGTAGACGTTCTTCATGGCCGGGACCTCGAGCATCTCGTTCACGTTGCCCGTGGACACGAAGCCCGTCATCTCAGGCGTGGCGTCGGCCAGGCTCTGGCTCGCGCCGTCCGTCCCTGCGGCCTCGTCGGAGACGACCACGGACTTGATCCCCGCGCGCTCGAAGTTGCGGGCGTTCATGCAGAGGTCCGTGTCCGGGTTGCCGTAGCCCTCCTCGGAGACGATGACGCCGTCCGCGCCAAGCTCCTGAGCGATGGAGAGGTTCATCTGGGACGCGCGGACCTTGCCCATCAGCACCGTGCTCTCCTGGGTGGGGATGACGCCAAGGAAGTTCAGGTCCTTGCCGTGGCGCGCGTAGAGGGCCGCCACGATGGGGTTGTGCACGTGGTGCCACGTGGTGTTCTTGTCGCAGGCGGAAACGCAGTTTCCGGAAACCATCGCGCCGTCCAGCACCTCGTTGGGATGCAGCAGCGTCGGGAGGGAGGGGCGGATGTCCGCGCCGTAGACGTAGGTGTCGTGCAGAAGCCCCTGGGTGATGTTCATGCAGACGTAGATCACCTTAGGCAGGTTCGGGTACTTCTCCTTCTCCTCCGGGACGGTGCCCTTCTCGAAGACATCAACGACGTCCGGCTTGGCGTCGCGGCACTTGTCCGCCAGGTACACGCCGAGCTTCAGCCCCGCCTCCCGCAGAACCTGCTCGTACTGATGCTGCTCCAGGTCCTTGATGGGCTCCACCACCAGCACCACGTTCTGCGTGGCGGAGAAGGGCGTGTAGACCGCGCCCGGGCCGCTCATGTCGATGAAGCCCTCCTGGAAGGCCACGATGGGCCCACAGGTCACCACGGCCGCGCCGTCCAACACGAGGGTCTTGCCCTCGCCGCAGCGGGCCATGGCGGTGTTGTTGAACCCTGGGTAGTACCCCTTGCGGTCCAGCTTCACCCGCGGCTCCACCACGTCCTTCACGGGGATGATGCGGGTGCTCTCGCCAGGACGCGCCAGTTCGAGGTCCACCTTGGCGAAGCGGCTCTCCTCGGCGATCAGGGCCTTTGCCTCCTCCTTGTTTACGTAGAGGACGCCGTCCTTGACGCACGTCGCGTTGCCCCACTGGACGTCCTTCACCTTCACCTTGTGCAGTTCCAGTCTCATGCTGCAAGCTTCCTCCTTTTTCTGTTTTGCCGCCCCCGCCCCCGGGAGCTGACGCGGTGCGTCAACGCTCGGTTTTGTGAGGGGTTCGGGCAGGGGGGAATAAAAATCCTGACGGCTCATTTAATCTATGATAAATTCAGAGGCTTCGAGCGGCATTATTCGACGGAATATAAATAAACGGGGGATGGAAAATTTTTTTGTTCTGTTGCATAATATCGCTTGCATAAGACGCCGCTGTGGAGCAGCAGCGGATCGCACGGAGGAGGGGTTCGGGTGCGCAGAAAGACGGCGCAGGCCATTGCGGAGATGACGAGCGAGGTGCTGGGGTACGGCGTGTTGGTGACGGACGAGGACGGGATCATCATCGGGTGCAGCGAGGTTTCCCGCGTGGGGAAGCTCCACGCGCCCTCCTTGTCCGTGATGGCCAGCGGGATGCCGAACCTGACGTCGAAGGAGGAGGCGCAGACGATGGGGGTGAAGCCGGGCTACACGGCGCCCATCCTGCT
>NZ_DBHLDX010000039.1:0-1540 GCF_057312375.1 Fretibacterium sp. | reverse complement strand
TGGGCTTCGACCTGGGAGGCTGCCGCATCGCCGTCGTGTTGAACGTCCGGAGCCCGGAGGATCACCCTTCCGCCGGAGGGGAGAACGCCTTTCGGGAGATGGTGCTGAACCGCATCGTCAACTTCTTCGGCAGCCCGGAGCACCTCATCTCCCCGTTGAGCAGCCAGCAGATCGTGGCCTTCCTCAGCCTCTCCTGCGGGCGGGGGATGGAGGAGACAGCCCTTCGCCTCTGCGAGGAACTCGTGGCACAGCTCCGGGAGGCCGGGGTCGAGGCGGAGGCGGGCATCGGCCGCGGGGCGGAGGGTCTGCCGCGCCTGGCGGAGTCCGCCCACCTGGCGCGGGAGGCCCTCTCCACGGGGCGCGCGCTGGGGCTGACGGTCTGCGCGGCGCGGGCCCTGAGCGCGGAGATGCTGCTGTCTTACCTCCCGGCGTGGCGCAAGCGCCAGCACATCGAACACGTGCTGGGGGACGGCATGGACGCGACGCTGACGGAAACCTTCCTGGCCTGGTGCCGCAACCCCTTCTCCGCCAACGGCGTGGCACGGGAGCTGTCCATCCATCGCAACACGCTGCAGTACCGTCTGAAGAAGATCCGGGAGGTCCTGGGGCTGGACCCCTGGAACTTTCACGACGGCTTTGCCGTCTGGTCGGCCTTGATCCTTCGGAAGTTCAGCCGTTCCTTCAGGGCGGAGGGGCAGGGCGCGTCCCGAAACCCTGAGGCGGTATAATAATCGGCAGAAGCATCTTTAAGGAAGGGGAGTGAATGCCATGATTCAGAACGTGACGCGGGACGAGGTCGTCGCCCTGCTGCCCCGCAGGCGAACGGACATGCACAAGGGGGAGCGCGGCCGCCTGCTGGCGGCGGGAGGCTCGGCCCAGTACCCCGGCGCGCCGTCGCTCTCCGTGCAGGGAGCGCTGCGGTGCGGCTGCGGCCTGGTGTCGCTGCTCTCCCTGCCCTCCGTCTGCGCCGCCTGCGTTGCGCGCCTGCCCGAGGCCGTGTGTCGGCCCCTGGAGGACCCGGACGAGTGGCTTGACGTGGCCCTGTCGGAGGCCTCGTCCTTCGGAGCGGCCCTCCTGGGGCCGGGGCTGGGACGGACGGAGGCCGCGATGCGCTTTGTGGCGGGGATGTGGGGCCGCTGGCCCGGTCCGCTCTTGGTGGACGGGGACGGCCTCTACGCGCTGGCCCTTCAGGGCGCGAGCTGTCGCCTGCGGGAGGACGTGGTGCTGACGCCCCACGAGGGCGAGGCCGCGCGTCTGTTGGGGACGACGCCCGACGCGGTGCGGGGGGATCGGGAGGGCGCGGCGCGGCGCCTGGCGGAGCGCTGGGGCTGCGTCCTCCTGAAGGGGCACGGCAGCCTGCTGGCCTGCCGGGGGCGATCGACGGTGCAGCGGCTGACCTGGGGCGGCCCAGAGCTGGCCGTTCCGGGGTCGGGGGACGTGCTGTCGGGGGCCATCGGGGCCTTCCTGGCCGGCGGGATGGCCCCGCGGGACGCGGCGCTCCTGGGCGGCGCGGTGCACGGCATGGCGGGGGAGTGGCTGG
>NZ_DBHLDX010000038.1:11812-17772 GCF_057312375.1 Fretibacterium sp. | reverse complement strand
CTGGGGACTACTTTACTGTCACTATCCAAATTTTGTCAATCGATGACACGCCCTAATCCAGAAGCATTGACATTCATCTATGTGTTCGCTACAATATTTACATAGATAATGATCAATGTGAGGTGACTGATATGAACTCTATGGATGTAGCCCTGATCTGCAAGGCTTTAGGCGACAGCAACCGATTGGAGATCATGAAAATGCTCTCTGGCGGAGAAAAATGCGGCTGCAAGCTGTTGGAACGCTTCGAGATCACACAACCGACCCTTTCCCATCACATGAAAATTCTGGTGGAGTGCGGACTTGTGAACGCCTGGAAGGATGGCAAATGGCAGCACTATTCTTTGAACTGCGAGACCTTGACCCATTTCAAAAAATTTATTGACGATCTGATCTGCTGCGTTCCTGGCTCAGGCTACGAAAGCGGGTGTTGCTTTTGATCGGCGAGTTTATCACAAATCAGATATTAGGCATGAAATGGCTGAACGCGCTCATCGGGACTTTTTTGAGTGCACTCGGCTTAGACACTACCGGGCGGATCGGCGGAAGTGTTCAATTCTTCCTCTATGACGTCGTCAAAATCACGTTTCTGCTCTGTGTACTGATTTATGCGATTTCTTACATTCAAAGTTATTTCCCGCCGGAACGCAGCAAGAAGATCATGGGACGCTTTCACGGCGTTTGGGCAAATTGCATTGCAGCGCTGCTGGGTACGGTCACACCGTTCTGCTCCTGCTCATCCATTCCGCTGTTTATCGGTTTTACCAGTGCCGGTCTCCCGCTGGGCGTAACATTCTCATTTCTGATCTCCTCTCCTATGGTCGATCTCGGCAGTCTAGTACTATTGATGAGCATCTTCGGCGTGAAAGTCGCTGTTCTCTACGTTGTTCTCGGACTTGTCATCGCCGTTGCGGGTGGAACGCTGATTGAGAAATTGTGCTCGGAAAGCCAGGTGGAGGAATTCATCCGCAAAGCAAGCACTATCGACATCGCTTCCCCAACTCTCACACAAAAAGAACGGCTGGTCTACGCCAAGGATCAGGTAGCGGAAACCTTCAAGAAGGTGCTCCCGTATATCCTTGTTGGTGTTGGCATCGGTGCAGTGATCCACAACTGGATTCCGGAAAGCTGGGTCGTGACCGTTCTCGGAAGCAACAATCCATTTGGTGTAATTCTGGCAACGATCATCGGTATTCCCATGTATGCGGACATTTTTGGGACAATCCCCATCGCGGAAGCGCTGCTGGCAAAGGGCGCTCAACTTGGGACGGTACTTGCCTTTATGATGGGGGTGACTACTCTGTCACTGCCATCCATGATCATGTTGCGCAAAGCAGTGAAGCCTGAGCTTTTAAGTGTGTTTGTTACCATTTGTGCCGTGGGAATTATACTTGTAGGCTATTTGTTTAATCTGTTTCAAGGTTATATCATTTAATGGGAGGACACCTATCATGTCGTTTTTCGGATTTGACAAGAAAAAAGAAGAAGTGAAGCCGACTTGTTGTCGCGGCGACAACTGCACACCGGGTCCCATGCAGGCGGCAGAGAGTGAGAAGAAGCAGAACGGGGTCAAAATTCTCGGCGGCGGATGCGCCAAATGCAATACGTTGGAAGCAGCCACCTTGGAAGCATTGACCGAGCTTGGTATGGATACGACCATCAACCATGTTCGTGATTTTGAGAAGATCGCCGCCTACGGTGTGATGACCACACCTGCGCTGGTAGTGGACGGACAGGTCATGTCCTACGGCAAGGTGCTGAAAAAGGACGAAGTTATCGCCATTCTGAAGAGGGTTAAAGCGTAATATAAAAGCTCGCCGGATTGTACATCGCAAGAAGCAAAAGCCGATCCGGACGCCAGATGCCCCAAAGAACGTCCGCACGTTCGCGGGACACCGGGATATAATGGTTAAAGGGAGCCGCAGGATCACGAGGGGAGGCGGGGAGGATGCGCGTCGTCGCCGCGGCCCCTGAAGGACGTGCCTGCGGAATACGGTAACGTTCGATCTGAAGCGCCGGCAGACGCCGATATAATTTCGAGAGTACTTGAGGCAAGATGCGTCCGTGAAGGACATTGCGCAGCCGCTCGAAGATATCCGTCAGCTTGGCGTACAAATCAGGAATTCGTCGCAGGACCCCATGCCGCGATGCAGGTTGGATGACACATGAAAGACGAGATCAAGTATGCTTTGGGTGGCTTGTTTTTTACGTGGGACGATGAGAAGGCCGTAGCGAATTGGCGTAAGCATAAAGTGACGTTTGAGCTTGCCGCTGAAGTGTTTTTTGACGAGAACGCTATGGACCTGCCCGATGAGCTTCACGACGGCACGGAACCACGCCGTAGAATAACCGGGGCCATCGCCGATTTCTCAAAGTCATTGTTTGTCGTGTACGTCGAACGTGAAGACTGGAACGGTATTGAGCTGATTCGTATCATTTCTGCCGGGGTGGCGGAAAGAAGGGAGAGAGGCGTATGAGCGACAATTATCCAAGTGACTATCCACGCAGCCGGAAGGAAGCCATCGCGGCTTTGCGCACGGTTCGGGATGAGGACATAGACTTCTCGGACATTCCGGCGACAACCGACGAGGAGCTGAAGCGTTTCCGCCGCGGCGGGGATTATTTCCGCGAGGTCGGCCAGCGTAATCTTGCGGCACTTACACGTATAATGTGCGGCAAAGGGGGCAGCGACAGCGCCGCCGCAGAGGCGCTGATCGCGCACACGCCGTCGTCACGGCCCCCAGAGGACGTTCCTGCGGAATACGGTAACGTTTCGATCTGAAGCGCCAGGCGGGGGGCAGCGGTCAACCCTTGACCGTTCCGTGAGGGCCCTCGAAAACGGTACGATGGATTCGATACGACGGAACGGGAGCCTGAGAGAACCGATCGAGGAGGCGACGTGTGATGGAACAAAGCATGGAAGGGTTGCTGTTGTCCTTTGACGAACGGTATCCCTGCTGGACGCCCGCGATGCTGGCCCTGGCGGAGCTGGACCGGACGGCAGCCGACGACCTGACGCGCGAGGGGCTCTTGGAGTTCGGAGAGGGCGTCTACAGCCTGTCGCCGGCGGGCAGGGAGGCGTTTTTGAAGCTCGCGGGCGAGGCCTGCCTGCCCTCCAGGCCGGGGGAGGCCCCGGACAGGAAGCGGGCCGCCCGATGGGGGGAGCTGATGCTGCTCCTGGACAAGCGGCACCTTCAGCGATGGGGGGTGAAGGAGTACGTCGCCCCGTTCCGGTTCGCGCTGCCCGACGTCAGGGGAGAGGACCTCTTCGTCATGGACGAGGCCGCTCCGGTCTGGCGTTACCAGGACGCGCCCGTCTTCAGGAAGATGGCCGAGGACTTCCCGGAAACGGGGGCAGCCGCTCGAACCCAGCCCATGCCGAACGCGGAGGAGGTCCGCGCGTGGCTCGCGGCGAACGCCCCCGGCCTGCGGGAGGTGGAGTTCGACCTGCTGTACAAGAGCCGCTACGACTTTCAGGCCTACGCGAAGTTCCCGCCCCTCCCCGCGGACCCCTGCGGCCTGTTCAACGCCGACCATTTCCTCTTTGCCTTCATGCCTCCCCCCGCGCCGGAGAACCTGCCCCAATACCTGGAAAAGGTCGGGGAGTTCCAGATGTTCCTGACGATGCTCAGGCGGCTCTACCTTCCGGGCTACGTGGACCTGGACGCGATGGATCAGGACGGCGTCAACTGGCTTCTCTTTGCCTTTGAGGAGGAGCGGGACGCAGAGCGCTGCGCGAAGCTGCTGAGCCCGATCGCCGAGGCCCTTCCGGGGCCTGCGGCGCCCCTGGAGCTGTGGAGCGTCAGCCTCGAAGGGCTGCGGGACTACCCAGGAGGGCAGGCGGAGACGATATGGGATATCCTGCCCTTCGCGGCCCATTCCATCTACCGCCTCACCTGATTCCAATTCTAAATCACCGCAAATTCCTGTACCTTACATTAAGGCGGGAGGAAGGGCTGAGCGCTCCTTCCTCCCGCCTTGACGTTTGCGCCTTGACGAACGGCGAACCCCCTCAGGCCTTATCGCCCTCAGATGAAACGTCCGTGGCTGGCCCCGCGGGCTTCTCCACGTCCGGGGCGGAGCCCTCCACGCGCCGGATGATCTCCCGTATCTCGTCGCCCGTGATGGCCTCCTTCTCCTGAAGCACGCGCGCCGCCTCGTGCAGCGTCGCCTCGTGGGCCTTCAGAAGCTCCACCGCCCTCTCCTGCGCCCCGCTCACCAGGCGGCGGATCTCCTCGTCGATCGTCTCGAAGGTGCTGCTGCCCAGGTCCGTGCGGCTCTCGGCCTCATTGTGCAGGTAGGTCATGGCGCGTCCGGCGTAGCGCACCGGCCCCAAGCGGCTCGACATGCCGAACTCCGTCACCATGCGCCGCGCCGTCTCCGTGGCGCGCTCCAGGTCGTTGGAGGCCCCCGTGGAGGGCTCCTGGAAGATCAAAAGCTCCGCCGCCCGGCCGCCCAGCAGCACCGCCAGGCGCGACTGCAGCTCCGCCTCCCCCACGATGTACTGGTCCTCCGTCGGCATCTGCATGGTGTAGCCCAGGGCGCCCCGGGCCGTCGGGATGATGCTGACCCGATGTACCGGGTCCGTGCCGGGCAGGAAGCAGGCCGCCAGAGCGTGGCCCGTTTCGTGGTAGGCCACCCGCCGCCGCACCGCGGGCGTCAGGGGGGTCCTGCGCTGCAGGCCCGCCACCACGCGCTCGATGGCCAGGTCGAAGTCCTGAGCGGACACCTTCTCCGCCTTGCGGCGCACCGCCATGAGCGCCGCCTCGTTGGCGATGTTCGCCAGGTCCGCCCCCGAAAAGCCGGGGGTCACCTTCGCCAGCGCCTTGAGGTTTACGCTGTCGTCCAACGGAATCTCCCGCGTATGGATTTGAAGGATCTCCTGCCGCCCTTCCTCCGTCGGGAGCACCACCTGAATCTGGCGGTCGAAGCGCCCCGGGCGCAGCAGCGCCTGGTCCAGGATCTCCGGACGGTTCGTCGCCGCCATGATGACGACGCCCGTGTTGGGCGTGAAGCCGTCCATCTCCGCCAGGAGCTGGTTCAGGGTGTTCTCCTGTTCGCTGTTGCCCGTCATGGAGAGAGCGCGGGACTGCCCGATGGCGTCGATCTCGTCGATGAAGATGATGCAGGGCGCCTTCTTCTTGGCCTGCTCGAACATGTCGCGCACCCGCGCCGCGCCGACGCCGACGAACATCTCGACGAAGCTGGACCCCGTGATGAAGAAGAAGGGCACGCCCGCCTCGCCCGCCGTGGCCTTGGCCAGCATCGTCTTGCCCGTGCCGGGCGGCCCCACCAGGAGGACGCCCTTCGGCAGCTTCGCACCGAACCGATTGTACCGCTCAGGCTCCTTCAGGAAGTCGATGATCTCCCGAAGCTCCACCTCCGCCTCGCCCACGCCGCCCAGGTCCTTGAAGTGGACCCCCGTCATCTCGCCCTGCAGCTCCTGGGCCTTGCTGCGGCCGAAGGAGAGCACGCTGCCGCTGCCGCCGCTCATCCGCTTGAAGATGAAGTACCAGAGCAGGAGCAGGGGCAGGAAGGGCAGGAGCACGCCGAGGACCGTGTCCAGGATGGCGCCCTGCTGCGCCACGCCGCCGAAGGTGACGTCCGCGCTGGCGAGCTTCTCCACCAGGAGCGGGTCGAGGACTCGCACGACGTTCCGAACGACCGGGGCGGGGCTGCGGTCGAGGATGATCCCGCCCACGACGGGCCGGTCGTTGAGGTCGGAGCTGACGGCCTTCAGCCTGTACACGATGCGCTCCGCCGCCAGATCGACCTCGTCGATAGCTCCATTCTCGAGGTCCGCCAGAAACGTGCTGTACGGCACCTCCGTCCTGCTCTCCATGTAGGGCTTATAGACGAGGTCCGCAAAGAGCCACGCCAGGACGAGCGCCACCAGAAAATAACCCGCGGAGAACTTCTGCCCCTTATTCATCCGGTTCCTCCATAGTTTTCGCCGTTTT
>NZ_DBHLDX010000038.1:0-11712 GCF_057312375.1 Fretibacterium sp. | reverse complement strand
CGCGGAGAACTTCTGCCCCTTATTCATCCGGTTCCTCCATAGTTTTCGCCGTTTTTCTCATCTCGCGTCAAGGCCGCGGTCTAGGAAAACACCGATCTAAGTCGTTGAGAACCGTGATGGCTTTCAACAACTTTTTAAGATTAATCAGCGCTTCCCTAAAGCCGCCTGCTGCGGATCAGGGCGATACCCCCCTCGTTACGTCGGGTGCGCCCCTTGATCCGCTCGAACTCGCTCCGCAGGTCCGACCGGCTGGCGTCGGACACCCCCATGCGGTCCAGCAGGAGGTTCAATCGCCCCTCCAGTTGCTCGATCTCCTTCGTCGAGGGCGGTATGGTGCGCCCCACCCCCTTCAGGCCGCTGACGGCGAGCTCCGCCACGAACAGCGCCAGCTCCGAGAGGTCCGCATCGCTCACCACGCCGCGTTCCTGCGGCTCCTCCGCCTCCTGCCGTCTGAAGGCGAACCAGAGGGCCACCGACGCCGCAGCGAGGCACAGGACGCCCACCCCCAAGTGGTCCAGGCAGACGAGTGCCCCCGTCGCTCCGGCGAACAGCCCCGCCAGAAACAGGCCCCAGCGCGCCATCCTGTTCACTCCCGATCGCGGGCTCACTGGCCCAGCAGCGACTCCGCGATAGCGGCCATGGCCCGCGCGCCGGGGAGCATACCCCGCTCGTCCACGTCGAAGCGCCCGTTGTGGTGCGGCGCGGTGATGTCCGCGCCCAGCGCCATGTAGACGGCTTCGCCGCCCCTCTCCTGCACGCGGCGCATGAACCACGTGGCGTCCTCGCTGCCGCCGGCTCGCACGACGTCCAACACGTTGCGGAATAGCCCCGAAGCCCGCAGCGCAGCGCCGACGCGCCGGATCAGTTCCTCGTCACCTCTGGCGGTCGTCCCCTCGCCCGCCTTGCTCAACTCCACCCGCACGCCGTACATCGTCGCCGCCCCCTTCAGGACCTCCTCGGCACGCCCGTAGACGTAGTCGGCCACCTCCTGCGTTTCGCCCCGGGTCTCCACCTTCATCAGCGCCTCGGCGGGGACGACGTTCCGCCCCGTTCCGGCCTGGAGCACGCCCACGTTCAGGCGCATGGCCCCATCCCGATGCGGCGCGATGGAGTGCAGCCCCAGCGCGGCCGTAGCGGCAGCCAGGAGCGCATTGCGCCCCATGTGGGGAGCCCCTGCGGCGTGGGCCGGCACGCCCGTGAAGCGCGCGTCGAGCTTCGTCGTGGCCAGGTAACCCAGCGAGTTCAGCCCGAAGGTTCCCGTCGGCACCCCGCCTCCGATGTGCATGGCCAGGAAGAAGTCCACGTCGTCCACGACGCCCTTCTTCATCATGGCGTAGGCGCCACGGCACCCCTCCTCGCCGGGCTGGAAGATCAGGCGCACCCGCCCGCAGAGCCGCCCCTTCATCTCCGCCAGGAGCTCCGCCACGCCGAGGCCGATGGCCGTGTGGGCGTCGTGCCCGCAGGCGTGCATCCGGCAGGGGTTGACGCTGGCGAAGCCCTCCTTCGCGGGACGGTGGTCGGGCGACGTGTCCTCTCCAACGTCCACGCAGTCCATGTCGAAGCGAAGGGCCAGCGTCGGTCCAGGGCGGCCCGTGTCCAGGTCCGCCGTCACGCCCGTGTACCGCCCCATCCGCTCGATCCAGCCCCGATCCCCGCCCTGCTCGACGGCTCGGGCGATCTCCTGGTCGATCTCCGCCTCGGAGGGGCGCCCCATCACGGAGCCCTCGTCGATGACCTCACGCCCCGCCCTGGGGGCGTACCCCAGCTCCTCCAGCCGCGCCGCCACCAGTGCGGAGGTGCGAAACTCCGTCCAGGCCGGCTCCGGAAAGCGGTGCAGGTCCCGCCGCGTTTCGATCATCCTTCGCTCCAGTTCCTTCAAGTCCATCGCTCTCATCCCTCCAGATCCCGCAGGTCCGCTCACAACGCTCATCTTTATACTTTAGCACGACCGGCACTCCGTGGACAGGATGTTTGTGCTTAGACCGAGCTCCTTCAGCAGGGACCGGTCGGGATGGAGTCGGACAACACAAGGCCCCTCCGTCAGGAGGGGCCTTGTGTAAGGGGGAAGGATTCAGGTATGGATGAAGCAGGGGGACGCCGTAACGCAAATGTCTCGCGGGAACCTGGACGCGCCTTCCGCCGAGCGCAGGGGACTTCGGATGGGGACGACGGCTCACAGAAACATTTACACTTATTCTATCGCATACGGCTCCAAAATCCAACCCCATCTTTAAGTTTCTCAACGGATTTTGCCCCGAAACGCCAACGGCACGCCCCAACGATGAGGGAGCTTTGCCATCGGGTCAACATGCGCCCCTCCGAGGGGGAGGGGCGCACATAAGGGGGAAGGATACAGGTTTCGATGACGCAGGTATAGCCGCCCTGGAACGGGGAAGGAGGACAAGGTCCAGCAGCACGCCTCCACAAGGAAGAGGCGTGCCCCGCGGCACGTCATTGAAAAGCGGTTGTCAAAGACGGACTCAAAGGCCCGCTTCTTAATTCTATCGCAAGCGTCCAAAAACTCCAAGGATTTTTTAGGGTAACTTCAGTTTTTCGTGTGCCACCCCAAAGCGCTCCAAAAACGGGCTCTACAGCGGGGATTAGCCTCAAAACCAGCTTCGAAGGGGGCGCTCGCTCGCGAAATTTTTTTGCGCTTTTTTACGCATTTCATTGTACAATAAACGCCGAGGAGTTTTTCAGAACGTCTGGAAACGGAGAGAACGGAATGTCCATGAACATGAAGAGGATAACGGGGCGGGCGATCCTTGCCCTTTTGCTGGCCGCCGCGATCGGGGCCGTGCTGGCGCTGGGGGCGGACGCGGCAAGCAGTGCCAGGAAACGGGCCCGCCTCAAGAACGCGCCGCCGCCCGGCTGGCAGTTCGAGGTGGGCTACACGCTCTGGCGCGCCGAACGAGGGCTGGACGCCACGCCGCAGACGTGGAAGAAGTACCTGCGCGAGAGGAAGCGCCGTGCTCAGCAGGGCAAGCTCCGGGGGCTGGACTCCAGGCTCCTGAACTCCGTGGACTGGACGCTGGAGGAGCTGGCGGAGTTCCTCGAGGTGCAGCAGGAGCAGATGAGGGCGGACGACTAGCCCTGCAGGGAAGCGCTGCAACAGCGCTGTGAGAATAGAACGTTCATAACGAAAGGGCGGGGCCCCTGCAGGCCTCCGCCCTTTCGCGTTTTCCTAGAGCTCCCGTTTCCACTTCGTGCCCTGGGGCGTGTCCTCCAGGACGATGCCGCGTTCCTTCAGTTGGGCGCGGATCTCGTCGGACCGGGCAAAGTCCTTCGCCTTGCGGGCCGCAAGCCGCTCCGCGATCAGGCGTTCGACCTCCTGGTCCTCGCCCTCTCCCGACTCCGCCTCGTCGGGGCCGATAACGCCCAGCACGTCGTCGTAGGTTCCCAAGGCCGCCTTTGCCGTCTCGAAGAAGGCCCTTGGGAGCGTTTCATGGTCCTTCAGGGTCGTGTTGATGAGGTGCACGACGTCGAAGAGGACGCCCAGGGCTGCTGCCGTGTTGAAGTCGTCGTTCATGGCGTCGGCGAACCTCCCCTCCAGCCGTTTCATCTCCGCCTCAAAGGCCGCCCAGTCCAGGTCCGACGCGGCGCTCTGACGGTTTTTCGCGGCGAAGTCCAGGTCGGACCGGCAGTTCCGGAGCCTCGTCACGCCGCTGGCCGCCTGCTCCAGCCCGGAGGGGGCGAAGTTGATGGGGCTCCGGTAGTGGGCGCTCAACATGAAGAAGCGCAGCGCCAAGGGCGGGTACTTCTCCAGCGCCGCCCGTGCCGTGAGGAAGTTGCCGAGCGACTTGGACATCTTCTCGCTGTCGATGAGCAGGAAGCCATTGTGCAGCCAGTAGCGCACGAAGGGCTTTCCGTTAGCGGCCTCGCTCTGGGCGATCTCGTTCTCGTGGTGAGGGAAGACCAGGTCCACGCCGCCCGAATGGATGTCGATGGTTTCGCCCAGGTATTTCGAGGACATGGCGCTGCACTCGATGTGCCAGCCGGGGCGCCCCCGGCCCCAGGGGCTGTCCCACGCCGGCTCGCCGGGCTTCTCCGCCTTCCACAGGGCGAAGTCCAGCGGGTCCCGCTTCTTCTCCCCGACCTCGACGCGGGCGCCGGCCTCCAGGTCGTCCAGTCCCTGCCGGCACAGGGTGCCGTACTTCGGCCAGCTTCGGACGTCGAAGTAGACGTCGCCGCTTGAAACGTAGGCGTGGCCGTTGTCCATGATCCTCTGAATCGTGGCGATGATCTCCGGAACGTTCTCCGTGGCGCGGGGGGCGACGGTGGGCGGGCGGATGCCCAGCGCCTTCGCGTCCTTCCGGTACTCCGCGATGAAGCGCTCCGCCAGCTCCGGGACCGTCGTCCCCTCCCGGTGCGCCCGATGGATCATCTTGTCGTCGATGTCCGTGAAGTTCTGAACGAAGGTTACCTTGTACCCCAGGTGCTCCAGCCATCGGCGCAGCACGTCGAAGACGATGAAGGGCCGGGCATTGCCGATGTGAAAGTAGTCGTATACCGTCGGCCCGCAGCTGTAGAAGGAAACCTCCCCCTCCTTCAGCGGGACGAACGGCTCCTTTTTGCGCGTAAGATCGTTGTACAGCATCAGGCTCAAGTCAACAGCACCTCCGAAAAATGACAATTCGCCCGCGCCGGGACAGCGCGCTGCGGGCTCCCCGCACCGTGCGTTAATGAGTATAATAGTGCGGACAGGGCGGGCACGTCCTCGCCCCGCGTCTATTGTACATGTTTTTCACTTTGATTCGGAGGTCGAATAGCCTTGCCCGCTAAAAATCAGTTTTCCCTGCTGACGACGCGCCGCTTCCTTCCGCTCTTTCTGACGCAGTTCCTGGGCGCCTTCAACGATAACTTCTTCAAGAGCGCCCTCATGATGTTCATCACCTTCCGCCTGGCGGACGAGGCGGGCTCGGACCCCCGCGTCATGGTCAACGTCGCGGCGGGGGCCTTCGTCCTCCCCTTCTTCCTCTTCGCCGCCCCCGCGGGGGACTTCGCGGACCGCTGCGACCGCGCCTTCCTCATGCGCCAGGTGAAGCTGGCGGAGATCTTCATCATGGCCGGCGCCGCCGTCGGGTTCTACCTCGGCAACATCTGGCTCCTGATTGCCGTGCTCTTCCTGATGGGGGCACAGTCCGCGTTCTTCAGTCCCGCCAAGTACAGCATCCTGCCCCAGCACCTGGCCCAGGACGAGTTGATCGCCGGCAACGGCCTGATCCAGATGGGGACCTACCTGGCCATCCTGGGCGGCGCCATCCTGGGGGGCGTCCTCATCCTGCGCCGGGGAGGGATCTACATGGTTGGAGGGACCGCCGTGTTCATCGCCGCCGCAGGGTGGGTCAGCAGCTGGTTCATCCCTCCGACCCAGCCCATCGACCCGATGCGCCGCATCTCCCCTCGTTTCCTCCGAAGGACGTGGGAGATGGTTCAAAACATCGTCCCCATGAAGGAGGTCGTCGCCCCCATGCTGGCCATCTCCTGGTTCTGGCTCGTGGGGGCGACGTTCCTGGCGCAGTTCCCCACCTACGCGCGCCTGGTGCTGGGAGCGGACGAGAACGTGGCCACCTCCTTCCTGGCCATCTTCTCCCTCGGCATCGGCATCGGGTCCATGGCCTGTAACGCCCTCCTGAGGGGGCGCGTCACGGCGCGCTTCGTGCCGACGGCCGCCTTCGGCATCGCGGCGGCCAGCGTTCTCCTCTGGATGTTCAGCGACAGGCCCCAAACGCCGCCGGGAACCTGCCTGATGGGGCTTGGCGCGTTCCTCGAGAGCCCAGCCAACTGGCCCATCCCCCTCTGCCTCTTCCTCATCGCCTTCTGCGGAGGCCTCTACATCGTCCCCCTCTACGCCGTCATCCAGAGCCGTGCTCCAGAGGGCTGCGTCGCCCGTGTCATCGCCTGCGCTAACATCTCGGACTCCATCTTCATGACGGCATCCGCAGTGGGATCGAGCCTGCTCATCTCCTGGGGATGGAGCATCGCCCAGATATTCATCCTCATGGGCCCTCTGACGGCTATCGCAGGCTTCATGATCTCCCTGCACCTGAACAACTCCGATGGCCGGGTGGAAGGATGAAGACAGAACGCGCAGAATCGAAAAAATATTGTACAATAGATTGAGGATATGGGTTCAGACGACCGCCGTACCCGTCCTTCCCGCCAGGGGCGGAGGGCGGTCCCCTTGAAAGGAGAGAGCACGAATGAGCGAGAACGGCGGCAAAAGGAAAGTTTCACTGCTTGTAAAAATCAGCATCGGCTTCGTCCTGGGGGTCCTCTTCGGCTTCGGGATCGGCCCGCTGTTGAGCACGTCCCCCTTCCTCAGCGGGTGGGTCATGCCCTTCCTGGACCTGGTGGGCAAGATCTTCCTGACCCTGCTGAAGATGATCATCGTCCCGCTGGTGTTTGCCTCGCTGGTGACGGGAGCGGCCTCCGTCGGGGACACCAGGAAGCTGGGGCGCATCGGCGTCAAGACCCTGGTACTCTACCTCCTCACCACGGCGGTGGCCATCGTCATTGGCCTCATGCTGGGCAACGTGATCGACCCCGGAACGGGCATGAACATCCCCACCGGGCTACGGGCTGAAGCCAAGGAGGCCGTGCCGATCCTGGACGTCATCCTCAGCATCTTCCCCGCCAACCCGATCGAGTCCATGGTAAAAGCCAACATGCTCCAGATCATCGTCTTTGCGCTCTTCTTCGGCATTTCCTGCATCCTGGCGGGCGAGCGGGGCCGGAAGATCGCGGACTTCTTCGAGGGCGTGGCGGAGGTCATGTACGCCATGACCCGCGCGATCATGGAGACGGCCCCCTTCGGCGTCTTCGCCCTCATTGCGGTCACGGCGGCGAAGTACGGACTCGCCATTCTGGCGCCCTTCGCCAAGGTCATCGCCGCCGTCTACCTCGGCTGCATCCTCCACGCGGTCATCGTGTACTCCGGGATGATCTCCATGCTCTGCCGGCGCTCGCCCCTGTGGTTCTTCCGGGGCATCCAGGAGGCCGCCATCACGGCCTTCGCCACGCGCTCCAGCTCCGGCACCCTGCCCGTGACCTACAGCAACGTGCGCTCCAACCTGGGCGTTTCGGAGGGCATCAGCTCCTTCGTGCTGCCCCTCGGCGCGACGATCAACATGGACGGAACAGCACTCTATCAGGGTGTGTGCGCCCTGTTCGTGGCCCAGGCCTTCAACGTCCCCCTGACGTTTCAGATGCAGATCGGCATCATCGTGACGGCGACCCTGGGCTCCATCGGCACGGCGGGCGTGCCCGGAGGTGGGCTCATCATGTTGACGATGGTCCTGACGAGCGTGGGGCTTCCCATCGAGGGCCTCGCCCTCGTGGCGGGCATTGACGCCATCCTGGACGCGGCGCGCACCTGCCTGAACGTGGTCGGTGACACGGCCGTCTGCGCCGTCGTGGCGGTCAGCGAGGGCGAAGAGCTCCTCGGAGGGCGAGATCAGAGCTAGGGGCTCCAGGCGACCGGCTCTGACGACGATCAACGAAGGGACGGGCCCGATCGGCCCGTCCCTCTTTTGTGCTAAATGTCACTCCGCCGTCCTGTGGGCGCTTGCGCCCGCCGCCATCGCCTCCAGCCAGTCCGCCAGCGCGTTGCCGTGCCGGAGGAGCCTGCCGTCGGTCGAGGTGAAGGCGTGCCGCGTGTACCCCTCCGCGGCCAGCTTGCCGTCCGCCGCACGGAACACGCGGCAGCGAAAGGTCACGCTGACCTTCGACAGCTCCGCGACGCTCGTTTCGATCTCGATCTCATCGTCGTAGCGCAGCGAGGCCTTGTAGCGGCAGTGGGCCTCGACCACCGGCAGCAGGATCCCCTGGGCCTCCCACCCCGTGAAGCTCCTGCCCTGAGCGCGACAGAACTCCGTCCGCCCCATCTCAAACCAATCCATGTAGCGCCCGTAGTAGGCGATGCCCATCTTGTCCGTTTCGCCGTACCGCACCCGGGTGCGGCAGACGAAAGCCCCTCTCCCGTCCATCATCCTGTCCTCCCAAAGGCACGGGACGCACCGTCCCGTCCGTCGTTTGAAGCCTATTTTAAGGGCGGCGGCCGGTGAATTCAAGGCATGAAGGCGCCCGCAGTCCCACGGATTATGATATAATCGCAGGCGCGGAGGACTGGCCGAGCGGTCGATGGCGGCTGACTTGAAATCAGTTGAGGTGCAAGCCTCCAGGGGTTCGAATCCTCTGTCCTCCGCCAGTCATTAAAACCGATGATTCCCTATTCTCTCAGAAACCCCGCTCACTAAGCGGGATTTTTTGTTTTTTAACTCCACAATAACCCCTATTGTTTTAGATGAAACTAGGATAAGATACGGGTACAAATTCGGGTACTTTTCCGAGAATCCATTTTGTACCCGTATCGAGGTGAAGATCATGCCGTTGACGGACGTTATCGTTAGGAAGGCGGAAGCAAGGTCGGCGTCCTACAAGCTGCCGGATGGGCGGGGGCTCTATCTCCTGGTCATGCCCAACGGCCACAAGTACTGGCGGATGCGCTATTCCTGGAGAGGCAAGGAGAACACCCTTGCCTTCGGCGTGTACCCGGATGTCTCGCTCAAGATGGCCAGGATGAAGCGGGACGAGGCCCGGCTGACACTCGCTCAGGGGCTCAACCCCAAGACGGGCAGGGCCTCGGGGCGCTTGTTCGAGGATGTCGCACGGGAGTGGTTCGCCAAGAACATCCAGGCCGTCCGATCGGAGGGGCACGCCCAGACGGTTCTGTCTCGCCTGGAGCGCCTTATCTTCCCATCCCTGGGGCATCGTCCGGCAGGAGAGATCACGGCCCAGGATATTTTGAACATGCTCCGGCCCCTGGAGGCTCGAGGGGTCTTGGAGACGGCTCACAGAGTCCTCCAGATTTGCGGGCAGGTACTTCGGTACGCGGTGGCTCGAGGCGAGGCCGAGCGGGACCCAACGGCCGATCTGCGCGGGGCCCTGCCGCCCAAGAAGCCGAAGCACCATGCCAGCCTGACGGACACGGCGGAGGTCGCCGGTCTGGTGCGGGCCATCGAATCCTTTACAGGAGGGAAGGTCGTCCACTGTGCACTCCGATTTTCCCTCCTCACCTTCGCTCGTCCCGGAGAGATTCGCCATGCGGAGTGGAGCGAGGTTGACCTCGATGCGGAGGAATGGCGCATTCCAGCCGAGAAGATGAAGAAACGTCGGCCGCATATTGTCCCCTTGTCCCGCCAGGCTGCGGAGGTTCTGGTGGAGATGCGAGGGGTTTCCGGGCACGGACGCTATGTTTTCCCCAGCCTCCGGAACCTGGCAAGGGGTGATCGTCCCATGTCCGAGAACACGATCGCCGCAGCACTCCGTCGCATGGGGTACGAGAAGGAGCAAATGTCCGCCCACGGCTTCCGGAGCCTGGCGAGTACGCTGCTGCACGAGAACGATTGGCCCTCGGACGCGATCGAGCGCCAGCTGGCCCACGTCGAGGCAAACACGGTCAAGGCCGCCTACAACTATGCCGAGTATCTCCCTGAGCGTCGTCGCATGATGCAATGGTGGGCTGACTATCTCGACGAGCTGGCACAAAAATAGCGGGGCCCCGAAGGGCCCCGTTCTACATCAGCGTCGCGATTCCGGCCTTGAGAAACTTTGGCAGGATGTCCCACCCCAGCACGCCGGTCAGGACGGCCAGGGCCCCCAGCAGAACCACGAACCCCAGCGCGATGCGCCGCAGCCGGTGTGAGGCGTCGTTCACCCGCTGCACGGATTCAGTCAGGGTGGCGATGGCCTCCTGCATCTGCGCCATCCGCTCCTCCTGGAGGCTGTCGTGTTTCTCAATAGATTCAAGTTTGGTCTGCAATCTATCCAACAACTTCACGATGCTGTCCTGTCTCGTCACAGTCCGCTCCAATACCTGCGCTAAATCCCAAAGTTTACTCTCGTCCATCGCCACTCACTCCATACTCTTCAGCTAATTCCCTCAGCCGCCGATCGACAGCCTCCGGATCGTTCAAGTCGATCTTCTTCCGTTTCCGCTGTGGCACTGCCGGCACCGATACCGAGACGGGGGCAGGTCCCTCTGTGGTTGCTTTGGGTTTTTTCTCGAAGCTGCCCCACTGCAGGTCTGTCGCGTCCCACGCTTTCTTGCCAAGCAGTCCCCAGACGATGGACCCTGCCAGCGTGTAGTACGCAGGCGGCAGCTCCAGCACGGGGACCGTCAGGCCGAACGTGCCAAGCAGCGGCGCGATGATGTAGTTGAACACCGCCGTGAACACGACCGTCCAGAGGATCGCCGGGATGGCGCCCGAAACGAACAGGCTTTTGTTGCTCTGCCAGGCCGCCAGCGCTCCAAACCGCGCCTCCTGGTCCCGGATTTCCAGCTCCTTCAGACGGAGCTGCGCCTCGCGCTTCTCCTCCGGGGTAGACACCAGATCGTCAACGATCTTCCCCAACTCCGGAACCAGCTCAAGCAGCTTCATCGACGTACCCCCGCAGCTTCTTGAGGCGGTTCATCCAGCCCCTCAGGAACTTCCTCTGCTTCTCGTCCCGTTCGACGATCCGCAGGAAGTACGCCTTCCGGACGTCCAGGAGCGTCAGGCAGACAGCTCGGACGTTCTCCGGCTTCGTCAGGCACGGCTTCAGAGCCTCCAGCGTCTTGGGGCCGACGCTGCCGTCCACCGTCACGGCACCATCCCCCAGGATGCGGTTCAAGGTGTTCTGGAGCTGCCGGCCGGCTCCTCCAAGTCCGTGGTTCACCGCCGCATCGAAGTGCAGCAGATTGAGCGGCCAGGGCATTTGCGGCGCCTTGGACGGGCCCCAGTACATCACCTCGTAAATTTTCGCCGCCTCCCCCCTAGTCAGGACCTTGACGTTATGGTGCTGCACCAGCCCCCGCTCGAAGGCCGTCTTGAGCGTCCCTGCGGTGATCCCCATATTGGTGGGGCCGCCCCGGTCCACCGGATCGTTCGCATACCCACCCTCCGCGCCGAAGACGATCCCCAGGCACTTCTCGAACTCGCTCATGCTATCCCCTCCTGAACCATTTGAAATCGCTGGCCTCGCCCGCGTACCACCGATACGCTGCAAGGTGCGCCACGGCCACGCCCGCATACCAGAGCCCGAACTCGCGCCACACGGCCAGGAGGACGACGGCTGCAAGGAGTTCCGTCCCGAACCCGGCTGCGGCGATGACCTTCACCTTCCACCCCTCGTTCATGAAGAAATACGGCATCTGCCAGACGAAGCGGGGGACGCCGAAGCGTCCCCACGCGAATCGGAACCGAAGCTGTTTACCAAAGAAACGGGCGGCCAGCCAGTGGCCGCCCTCGTGGATTACAAACGCTGCGAAAACTGCTACAGCCAACATCACCATGCCTATCCCCCTCTCTATAGTTTGATGATATACGCCAGCTCATAGTAGGCGGGACGGTTGTCGAAGGCCTGCCCGCCACCTACCGTTGAGCTTGCCGTATTGATTTTGTCCTTCACCGTGGAGGTCGGCGTTCCGTACTGGTCTGCGATAATCGCCGGAACGTTTTGATTGCCCCCCGCCCTAAGCATTCCCTGCCCTATTCCAGAGATAGTGTGGCTGTGCCCCGTTGTCTCGGCGTTCACATTGTGCCTGTGCGCGGGGAGATTCGCCTCTGACAGCGTTATCGAATCACTGCCCCCGGTATTGCCTGGATTGGTTGCCGCGGGGACCCCGCGGATGAACTTCCCCAGCAGGTTTGGCCTGCCGTCCTGCCCATC
>NZ_DBHLDX010000037.1:0-18691 GCF_057312375.1 Fretibacterium sp. | reverse complement strand
TTGATGTTCCTTGATCGCTTTCAACAACTTTTGAAGATTAATCAGCGCTTCCTTAGAGATCATCTTGATAAAAGCTTCTTGACTCCCGTCGCGCGGGTCGGCGGACCGCGCGACGTTTGAAGCGAAGGAGAGCTCACCGTTGAATTTTTCCGGTTCCGGCGCTAACTGGTTTTTGATCTTATCCCTGATCCTGGGCAGCGCTGCGCTGGCCTTCCTGGGGGACGTCCTTGGGTTCCGGTACGGGAAGCAGAGGATATCCATCTTCGGCCTGCGCCCCAAGTACACCAGCCGCCTGATCACCGCCATCACGGGCGGGGTCATCACCGTGATCGTCCTTGGAGTGCTCTCCGCGTTCTCCCAGGACGTGCGCACCGCCCTCTTCAGCATGAACTACATTCAACAGCAGCTCCTTGACCTGCGCTTACAGCTCAACCAGAGCCAGGAGATCGCCGACCAGGCCCAGGAGGCGCTCGCCGAACAGCAGGCGAGAATGCAGGTCACCACGGCGAGCCTGGACCTCGCCCGGCTGGACCTGGACTCCCTTCGCAACGATCGCCTGCTCCTGGAGCAGGAGAAGTCCGACCTGGCGGCATCCGTTCAGGGGCTGCGGGACGAATCGGAGCAGCTGAAGCAGGCGCTTCACACCATGCGCAGCGGATCGATCGCCCTGAGCGCCAACGTCCTTCTGGCTCAGGGGGCCTTTGAACCGGGCACCTCCGAGGCGGAGGCCCGAAAGGGGCTGGAGGACCTCAAACAGAGGGTCCGCGTCGCGGCCCAGGTGCGGATGTCGGAGCTCCTGCCGTCGACCCCGCGGAGCGTTTCCGTCACGTTTGATCCGGAGGAGGAGGCCTCCCTGCTGAAGCGGATTGAGGACGCGCCGGACCGCCTCTACGTCCGCGCCATCTCCCGCGAGAACGTGGCCTTCGGCGAGGAGGTTGGCGTGCGCTTTGAGGTAGGCAGGAGCCTCCTGCTCTATTCCGACGGCGACGTCATCTACCGGCGGGTGTACAACGCTCAGGCTCAGGACTTTGACGCGGAGGAAGCGCTGCACAGCTTCCTCCGCGACCTGAAGGTGAGCGCAATCCACGAAGGCGTCCTTCCGGACCCGGCCACGAACAACGTCGGCACGCTTCGAGGCGAGGAGTTCTTTGACGCCGTGGAAACGTTGAGGTCGATCCACACGCCCGTCATCATCAACGGCCTGGCGTCGGGGGACATCCACACCGAGGGACCGGTCAACCTTCGGCTTTCCTTCCAGGAGTGAGCCGCGGCCCCAAGGACAATGCCCTCATGAGGGACGGAGGCCAATATGGAAGACTACCTTTTCTACGACAGCAAGCTTGCGGTGAACGCGCAGGAGCTCCAGAGCCTTTACCGTTACACGGAGTGGGGGCACAGCCGCTCCGTCGAGGGGATTCAGGCCATGATCGACGGGACGAGCCTCTGCTTCTCGGCCCGGCACGACGACAAGCTCGTGGGGTTCTGCCGGATCATCACGGATTTCGTCTACAGGGCGTCCCTGTGGGACGTCATCGTTCACCCCGCGCACCAGGGGCGGGGGCTGGGGGGCGCCCTGGCGGACTACGCTCTGACGCACCCGGCCATCCGGAACATCCCCATCATCATGGCCTACACCACCGGGTGGATGCGCTTCCTCAGGGGGCGGGGCTTTGAAACGCAGCGGGGCCTGATGATGCTCATGCGCTGCCCGATCGAGTACTCCTGATCTTCCGAGGCGTTGTCGAAATAATATCCTGAGTTTATAATAGCTCAATAGCTCAAGCCGTTCTGATCTGTCTTAACGAAATGCGCTGGCATGCAGGGGGATGATGACGTGCAAGAGAATTCATTATACAAGAAAGAGGTTTCTAAAATAAAGGGGGAATTTACGGTTCCCGCCTATCAACGCGGCTACCGTTGGGGGGAGAAACAAGTAAGGGAGCTGCTTGAGGATATTTATAGCAGCGACCAAAGCCTTTGTTTGCAGCCCATCGTGGTCAAACGTAAAGGCGACAAGTACGAGCTCATTGATGGGCAGCAGCGTCTTACCACACTGTACCTGATTTATCGTTTCATGAAAGATGAAGGATATAAGCCAAGAATTGACCTGCCGTTTTCTCTTGAATACGAGACAAGGCCAAAAAGTGGAGAGTATCTGATGCGGCCGGATGAAAAGAATAAGGACGACAATGTGGATTTTTACCATATTTACCACAGCTATCAGGCCATAAAAGAATGGTTTGGAGAGGACGCGAATCAGGCTCAGACCAAGGCGGACACGATTTACCCTAAATTCGATAACAACGTCTTTGTGATCTGGTATGAAGTGGACGAGAAAACAGATGCTCCAGGGCTTTTTACCCGTCTGAATGCCGGAAGGATCCCCCTGACGAACTCCGAGTTGATCAAGGCTCGACTGCTGTTGGTCGTAAGAACGGCAAACGGTTCCGACGATGAGCGGGGGAGATTGAAACAAATCGAGATCGCTACCCAGTGGGACGCCATGGAAAGGGAACTGCACAACGAGGAGTTTTGGGCCTTTTTGACCAATGCTCCGGGAGAAGGGTGCCCCGCTCGCATTGATCTGGTGTTCGATCTTCTTGCGGACAAAAAGCAAAAGGATAAAGATGAATTTCACACTTTCCGCTGGTTTGAAGAAGAATTGGACGGGAAGGGCGGTGTCGACGAACTTTGGAATACAATACAGGAGACGTTTCAAACGTTGAGAGGTTGGTATGAAGATCGTGACCTTTATCATAAGGTCGGCTACCTCGTTGCCGAAGGAAAAACTGAATTGTCTCGACTGATAAGAGAATCGCAGGGAAAAACGAAGAGTGCCTTCAGGAATTTTTTAGACAACGAGATCAGAGGTGGCTTGCAAGGTATCTCCTGTGATGACCTGTCCTACGAAAATGGTATGGATAAGGATAAGATACAACGTATCCTGCGACTGTTTAACGTTGAACTCCTCGCCCAAGTGAAAAACAGCTTGGAACGCTATCCCTTTTCCCTTGATAAGAGTCAGAACTGGAGCTTGGAACACATTCATGCCCAGAACGCCGAATTGCTGAGAAAGGAAGATGAGTGGCGGGAATGGTTGACAAAACATCAGGAGGCTCTGGAAGAAATCGCTCAGGAGGACAAGGCACTTGAGGCGCTTGTTGGCGAGATCGAGATCGCATTGGGAAAGAAGGAAATAGGCGGCGAGACATTCAGGAGCCTTCAAGGAAAAATCATAGCAGCCTTATCCGCGAAAGAGGACGATTTTCAGGTTGATCTTCATGGCCTGGGGAACCTGGCCTTCATGCCGCAGGGAGAAAACGCCGCCTTGAGCAATTCCGTCTTTGCCGTCAAGAGGAAAAAGCTGATTGAGATGGACAAGGCAGGACGCTACATCCCCATGGGGACGCGGTGGGTTTTTCTGAAGTATTATGGCGACGGTCAAAATTGCCTTCACTATTGGTACAAGAGCGATTACGATGCCTATCTAAATGAAATTAAAACCGTTCTGAGAGCTTATCTTCCCAAGGAGGATGGACGATGAAGACGCTGTCCTTTCTCGATCTTTTCATAAAGGAAAAACTCTGCATTGAGATCCCGATGCTGCAACGCGACTATGCCCAAGGCCGCGAAGATGCCAATGCGAAAAAAATTCGGGAGCGTTTTTTGGATACGCTGACCAGTGCTCTGGAAGGGGTGCCTGTCGTCCTGGATTTCATCTACGGGTCCGTCGAAAATGGAAAGTTTTATCCTTTGGATGGCCAGCAGCGTTTGACCACGCTCTTTTTGCTACACGGATATGTCGCTGTCAGTGAGGATCGGGCCAAGGAGTTTTTGCAATATCTCCATAGCGATGAAGGAAGCCGTTTCTCTTACACGACGCGCTTCAGCTCGCGCGATTTCTGCGGTAAGTTTGTCGATTGTCTCGTGGGAGAGAAACTTCTGCTTGGAGGCCCAGCCGAACAATCTTTACGGTCCTGGATCGAGGATCAGGGCTGGTTTCAATATTCCTGGAAAGGAGACCCCACCATAGCGGCCATGCTCGTTATGCTGGACGCGATCCACGAACGTCTGAAGGATAAACGAGGAGATTTCTGGCCCAAGATGAAAGGAGAGGGCGGAACCCCTGCGGCAATCCAGTTTCATTTCTTGGAATTGGAGGATTTCAAGCTGAAGGACGAGCTCTATATCAAGATGAACGCCAGGGGAAAGCCTCTGACGGAGTTTGAGAATTTGAAGGCTCACTTCCTGAGCCTTCTCGACAAAATAGATGTGTTGCAACGTCAGGAGTTTGAAGGGCAGTTCGCACAAAAATTTGACAACGATTGGACGGATATCTTCTGGGCCTTGTGCGATAAAGATAAAGGCCTTAGCGTTGATGGCGTTGACAGTTTCTTTCTGCAATACGCTCGGTATCTCACGGATATGTTCAAGCACAAGGCCGGGATTGGGAAGCCCGGCACAGATCAGGACGACTTCAAAGTCTGGAATGACGTCTACGGTCCGGATAGCGATCTGGGAAAAGAGGCCAGAAGGTGGCTGTTTGACGCGCTGGATTGCTGGCACGCGGAAAAGATCCCTGACGTATCTGGATTTTTCAACGCAATCTTCAGCCCCTCGGGCTATGAGGAGGGGAAGATTTGGCTGGATAGAGGGATTGACCTGTTCCCGCGCTGCTGCCGCGAATATCAAAGCAGCAGTGTTACCAGCAGTTTTACCTTGGGCGACAGCCTTCTTCTGTTCGCGATTCTCTGTCGGCTTGTATTGTCAGACAGTCCTCGTGAAATCCTGGAGGACAAGGTATTTCGCGTCCGTCTGCGCGCTGTGCGGAACCTGATTTGGAACGATGATTTGCGTAACAGCGAAAAAATGTCAGGTTGGCGTTCTGCGGTCGAAAAAATAATGGAGGGCGGTGTGCTTCAGGAAAACGAATCCTTTGCTCCTTTTACTGAATATCAGATCAAAGAGGAGCAGGCCAAGGCTGAGTTTCTGGAAAAGAACTCCGAGTATCGCGAAACTGTGCATCAGTTGGAGGATCACCCCCTGCTGAAAGGACGTATCGCAGTGCTGTTCGACACCGACAAGAAAGAATTCATCGTTAAACCTAATTGTGCTTTGACGTTTTTGAGGCTTTTCCCTCGAAAACAGGCAGAAGGACCAAGCAGGGCGCAGAGCGCGCGGGCTCTGTTGGCCGTTGGGGACTACGCTCAAGCCCTTACCCAGGAAAGATGGCAGTTGGGGCCGGGGAATAACGACCAGGAAAGGTTCTGGCAAGATCTGTTTATACGAGTGGAGCGCAAGGAATTTAAGAACACCCGGGAATGCCTCCGCACCTTGTTGGAAAAGGTTTCAAGGCTGTCAGAATGTGACGATCTGGTCTATTGCCTTGAGCGTATCGTTGGGGATTATCTTGAAAACGTGGAAAAGGAAGGGAAACTCGACTGGCGTTATTACTTTGTCAAGTATTATGAGACGATGTGCGAAGGGAAATCCGGTATCTATTACGGTGGATCAGAAAGCGGATTTTTCGACGTTAGCATGCTCGATAAAACACAGCGCAACAGCTATTATCGCGATCCCTATTTGTGGACGGTATTGAAAAAGGCTTCGCTTGTCAAAAGCGAGGACCTTAAGGACAATGAAAAAGATATCGCTCAGGTTTTGTCCTACGGAAAAGAAAAAAAGTGGGTGCAGCTGCGTCAGGCAGGTGTTGAGATGCGCTGCGATCCTGAAGGAAAAGGGTTTCGGCTCAGGGCGACAAATGAGAAGGGACAGGCACACCTGGACCAACTGCTGGAGCAACTGCGCCAAAGCGATGAATGGGAAAAAAGGATCGTAGACTGGGAAAAGAGGATTAATGATCATGAGGAAAGCGGACTTCTTGTGGCTATCTCCGGAGAGAGGGATGAGGAAAACTATGACACGGAAGATCGCATTGAGATAGGGGTAGAGTTGGTCCGGCGTCTTCAGAGCCTGTGCTGAAGTGCAAAACTGAAATTCAAACGGAGGCGATGGCCTGTGCGTTGCGTCGGCGGAAGCGTTGGAGGAGGAGTGCGCTGTCCCTCTACATACTTCAGGTTTTGAATCCGACGAGGAACACCCCCTCACGGTCATGGAGGACGTCAGGAAGATGGCCAAACGATACGGCCTCTGAGGTGGCCTTCAATGCGCTGATCCGGCCTCCATCGGCTGACTGCACCGATATCAGTGCGGGGTACCCTGTATACTCTTGACCAAACGATCAGGGGTGATGACGATGCTGTTTTACAAGATCGAAATGGAGAGCGACAGGGCCCTGGAGAGCAGCGAGCAGAAGATGAGGAAAACGCGGGCCAGGATCAAGGAGCGGACGGAGGAGGCGAACGAAAGGTCCAGGGAAGAGATGAGCTTTTTCGTGTCGGAAATCCACGGTCGAAAGGTCTCCATCGGTGCCGCGACGTTTGCCGGGATCAAGGTTCCGGACCAGAAGGACCTCGAGAGGGGCCTTGAGCGGTTCTGCGAGAGGCTTGACCTCCACGGGAAGGACGCCGCCTTCGAGGAGATCACCGTGGGAGAGTTCTCCAGACTGCTGTACGGCGCCAATCGGAGGGACTACATCGAGGACGATGACGAGTACAAGTCCGACCTCAACATGGATTTTATCGACAGCTACCGCTCTGGCAGCCACAGCGAGGTGCTGATCCCCAAGCCGTTTGCGAAGCGAGAGGCCCTTGTGGAGGCAAGGCGCCTGCTCTGCAGCGCCTCCTTCAGGCCGGAGATCGATCGGATCTTCGATGCCCGCGGTCCGAAGCACTTCGTGGGGCACCCGGTCCATTACGTCGTGACGTCGGACGACCCAAAAATTCGTCAATCCATTCGGGAGCTCCTGCTGGGGGCCCTGCTTCAGAGACGGCGCCTGTTGGGTAGACGGTACTGCGTTCTGACGCTGGACCCCAACCGGGGGTGCTGCGACGCGGAGCGGCTGCGTAATTTCTATGAGTCGCAGAAGGGGTGTACCCTGGTGCTGTCCCTGACGGGTACGGGCGCCGATGAGGACGAAGACCGCTCTTATGCCGACGCCTCTGGCGAGAACCTCGCGGTCGTCGCCTCCTGCCTTGCCGCGTTTCGCCGCAACACCCTCTCCATCATCGAGATGAAACGGTCCGACGAGAGGCTGTGCCGCCGGCTGATGGAGGAGCTCCCGGAGATCACGTTCGTCAAGCTGGAGGAGGAGGTCGTGTTCAACAGGGCGGCCAGGGGCTACCTGAGGCGGCTGGCCGGGGAAAACGGCGTCGAGAACTGCGACTCCCTCCTCAAGCGTCTGCCCGTGGCGGAGTCGGGTTACATCACCGCGGACCTCAACAAGACGTTCAACAAATGGTACGACGATTACCTCAGGACCGAGCTTCACGCCCAGTATCGGGACCTGTCCGCAGGAGTCGACGGGAGGAAGGCGAAGCCCAAGGGCGACGCCTACAGGGAGCTGATGGATATGGTCGGCCTTCGGGCGGTCAAGGAGATCATCCTTCAGGCCGTCCAGTTCCACAAGGCCCAGAGGTTGTTTGCGGACCGGGGGGTCAGCACCCAAAGGCCGGCGATGCACATGGTCTTTGCCGGGAACCCCGGAACGGCCAAGACGACCGTCGCCCGTCTGATGGCCCGAATCATGAAGGACAACGGGCTGCTCACGACGGGCGGCCTGGTGGAGGTCGGTCGGGCCGACCTGGTGGGCAAGTACGTGGGCTGGACCGCGCAGATCGTCAAAAAGAAGTTCAAGGAAGCCAGGGGATCGGTCCTCTTCATCGACGAGGCGTACTCCCTGCTGGATGAGCGCGAGGGGCTCTTCGGGGACGAGGCGATCAACACGATCGTCCAGGAGATGGAGAACGCCCGCGAGGACACGGTGGTGGTCTTTGCCGGGTATCCCGACCGCATGAAGGAGTTCGTGGAGCGCAATCCGGGCCTGAGGAGCCGCGTGGCCTTTCACGTCGATTTTCCCGACTACACGACGGAGGAGCTGCTGGATATCTTCGGCCTCATCCTGAAGGAGAAGGGCCGCAGGGCCGGGCCCGATACCCTGGAGCGTGCGCGGAGCCTGCTGGAGGGGGCGACGGCTGCTCCGGACTTCGGCAACGGCCGCTTCGTGCGAAACCTGGTGGAGCGGGCCGAGATGCGCCACGCCTCCCGCGTGCTGGCCCTTCCCCCGGACGCCGTCACGGACGAGTCGATCAGGACCTTCCTGCCAGAGGACCTGGAGCCTCCGGAGTGCGCCGGCAGGCCCACGGGGCGAAGGGTGGGCTTTGCGTGAGTTCCGCCGCTGCCGTTGACGGCGAAGGGGACGAGGAGTTGAAGGCCGGCGGGCCGTTTTTTTGAAGGAGGGGCTCTCTTGAGCGAAACGACGAGGACGGCGGTGACCGTCTACACGGATGGGGGCGCGTCGCCCAATCCGGGCCTTGGAGGGTGGGCCGCGGTGCTGCTGTCGCTATCTCACGGCGCGGAGCGCGAGATATCGGGTGCCGAGGAGGACACCACGAACAACCGCATGGAGCTCACCGCCGCCATAGAGGCGCTGAGGGCTCTGAAGCGACCCTGCCGGGTGGACCTGCACACGGACTCCACCTACCTGCGCAACGCCTTTGAACGGGGATGGCTCGTGAAGTGGCGGAGGAACGGCTGGCGCACGGCGGCCAAAGAGCCCGTCCAGAATCGGGACCTGTGGGAGGAGCTGTGGGGCCTGGCTCAGACCCACGAGGTCCGCTGGCATTGGGTCAAGGGCCACGCGGCCGACCAGCGCAACAACCGCTGCGACGAGCTGGTGCGGGAGGCCAGGGAGCGCTTTCGGGCGGGCGCGGGGTCCGCTCCTTGACGCCCCCTGAGCTGAAGGGCGGGGCAGCCTCTGCCGCGTCCGCCCGCCCTGGCCTCCGCATCCTGCGCCGTCTTGGGGCGTTGGCGCTCCACGCCCTCTGGCCCGTGAGCTGCCCCGTCTGCGGAAGGCTGGGGGAGGTGCTCTGCTCCGGGTGCCGCGACGCCCTGTTCCGTCCGCTCCTGCCGCGCTGCCTGTACTGCGGGGCACCCAGCCCCTGCAAGAGGCACGCCAACGCCCCTCTGATCCGCACCGCCGCCCTCTACGAGGGCGGCGTCAGCCGCGTGATCCTCGGCCTGAAGTACGGGGGCTTCCGCGCGCTGGGGCGCCGGCTGGGGGAGGGGATGGCCGCCCTCTGGGAGGCCCCGGCCGTGGACCTCCTGCTCCCCGTGCCCCTGCACCGGGGAAGCCGGCGGGGGTACAACCAGGCCTTTGAGATCGCGAAGGGTCTGGGGAGGGCCTGGGGCGTCAGGGCGGAGGAGGCGGCCCGCTGGGCGGTCGCCCTGGCGCCCCGGACGGGGCTGAGCCGGGCGGAGCGGCTGTCGCTGCGCCCGGAGGCCTTTGAGGTTTTCCCCCGCGTCCGTGGGGCCCGCGTGGTTCTGGTGGACGACGTGTGCACGACGGGGGCGACCCTGGCCTGCCTTGCGCGGGCCTGCGAGGCGGCGGGGGCCTCCGTGCTGGGCGCCTTCGTCGCCGCGGGAAGCGCCGGGTGATGGGCCGGCGGGTAAAGGGCGGGGGAGAAAGTTCCGATACTCTACCCGGAATGAGGCCGTCCGGGTGCAGACAGGGCATGGACGCCCTGGCGGACGGGTGAACGCGAACGGGGAAGGACGGAAAGGAGCGTGTTCCCTTTGATAGGAAGGATATACGGGCAGTTCGGCTTCGACGCGCCGAACGCGAAGAAGGCGCGGCGGAGGACCGGCGCGGGCGGGACGTCCGTCGGATCGGACGAGGCGGACTTCAGCTCGTTCTCTGTGGAGCTGGCCCGCATCGACGCGGAGCTGAAGAACGTTCCGGACGTCCGGGAGGACGTCGTCGCGGCCTATAAGGAGCAGGTGGAGGCGGGGACCTACGTCCCGCCGCTGGACCAGGTGGCCCACTCCCTGCTCGTGGCGGGGCTGCTGAACGTCCGCTAGCGGGGGGCGAGCCGGTGCGCGGCGAGGTTGAGGCTCTGATCAGCGCGGTCCTGGAGGAAGCGGACGCGATCGACGACCTGGTGGACGTCGTTCGGGATCAGCGCGAGGCCGTGAAGGTCGGGGACGCGGAGGAGATGGACGGCCTGATGAAGGAGATGCATGAGGTCGTCTTCGACGTGCAGACCCAGGAGCTCCGGCGGAGCGACAGGGCGAAGAGGCTGGCGGCGCAGTTCGGCTGCGAGCCCTGCGCGGAGTCCCTGGCTGTGCCCATGGAGGAGGCCGAGCGCGCCCTGTTCAACGGCGCGGCGGACCGGCTGACCCAGTCCGTGTTCGTGCTGAAATCCGAGATGACGATCCTGAGCGGGCTGATCGATCAAAATAAACGATACACGGCGATGCTGTTGTCGGAGTGGCGCCGTCTTATGGGTGAGGGCGCCGCGGACGCGGGAGCGGCGGATTTCAGGGGGTAGAAGATGCTCAACGCTTTTTCGGGAATCGAGATGGGGAAGAGGGCGCTGAACGCCTACAGGCTCGGTATGCAGACCGTGGGGCACAACGTTTCCAACATGAGGACGGAGGGGTATTCTCGCCAGAGGGTGCTCTGTTCCACGGTGCAGCCCATGGACCTTCCGGGCGTTGGGCAGGTCGGCCAGGGGATGAAGGCCGACGAGATCGTCCGCATCCGGGACCAGTTCCTCGACTTTCAGTACCGCTCCAACCTGGCCACCAAGGGGTATTGGGACACGATCAACGCCGTCTACCAGAACCTGCAAAACTACATTCCTGAACCGAAGAACAAGGGACTCAGCGCTGCGATGGACACGTTCTACGCCGCCATGCGGACGTTGCAGCAGAAGCCGGAGGACGCCGCCGCGCGGCGCAGCCTCGTGGAGTCGGCCCGGTCCATCGGCGGGGTGTTGGACACGATCGTCACCGGGTTTGAGACGTACGCGAAGAACCTGAATCAGCAGGTCCTGACCGCAGTTCAGGACGCAAACCAGATGCTGCACAAGATCGCCGCCCTCAACAAGCAGATATACAAGGCCGAGGCGCTGGACCAGAACGCCAACGACCTGATGGACCAGCGGGACCTGCTCCTCGACAAGCTGTCCGAGATGCTGGACGTCACCACACAGGAACCCCTGCGGTATGGCGAAGTGAACGGCGAGTTCTTCCTGACGCTGAACGGGCGCGCCCTCATCCAGGGCGACCACGTCCGCGAGCTGAGAGCGCACGCCTTCCAGTGGGACGGGCAGGTCTACTACGACGTCCAGGTAGCGGAGAACGAGTTCGACATCGTGGAGAACTGCTACGTCGCCGACATCCTGGCCACGGGGCCTGAAGGGGTGCACCAGCTCACCGTCGACCGCCTCGCGAACGGCAAGGAGTGGGCCCTGGGCGGCGGCGATCCCCTCTGCCTCGACACGCGGGCCGTGACCACCTCCCGCTTTAAGGACGGCGTCATGCTGGACGACGCATCGGACAAAGCGAGGACGCGGAGCATCAACATCCGAACGACGAAGACGGACGGGACGCCCGTCAGCTTCACCGTTGACATCGCCTGGGATGCGGCGAACTCGAAATGGACCCTGAAGGCGACGGACTCTGACGGAGCCGCATTGGGCGCGAGCAGCGACTCGGGCGATGCGGAGCTGACCGTTAAAGAGCTGGGCGACTTTTTGAACGGCGTCATCGCGGCGAGCCCCGACCTTTCGGCTTCCGGCCTGAAGGTCGTGCTGCTGCCGGACGGCGTCATGCCGCCCACGTCCCTCCGCATCGAGGCGGGCAACGACGCGGACGGCTGGACCCGTTCGCTGGAGGTCCGAGACGTGGGGGGGACGCTGGGGATGCTCTCGCCGGTCCAGGTGGTGAAGAAGGGCAACACCCGGATGCGGAGCCGCCCCATGTCCCCCACGGAAGCCCTCGGCATCAAGGGTTCCTTCCGTATTCAGGTGGGGACCCAGGGCACGCGCGTCACGTCGGGCATCTTCCGGGCCAACGCCGCCGAGGGCTTGAAGGAGGGGGAGATCATCGGCCCCGGCAAGCCGGGGGATCGGCACACGTTCCGCATCGGCGTGGCGGACGATCAGGTGGACGTCACCGCGTCCTGGAACGATTCCTCCAAGGTGTGGGAGCTGACGAGTGACGTGTTCGCGTCCGGGGCAGAGACGAATCGACCGACGCCCTCTCCCTACCCCGTCGTCAGCGCCTCGGGCGCACTGACCGTCGCAGAGCTGACGGACTTCATGAACCAGGCGCTGCCCAGCGCCGGAATATCCGGGCTCAGTGTCGTGTCGGGACCGGCCGGAGGCACGGCCACGCAGTTCTACGTCGAGTCGAAGGACCACCGTCTGATCTCCATCAGCGACGTGGAGGGCAGCTTGGCGAAGCGGATGGGCATCGTCAACAAGGCGCCGGTGGTCACCATCGACGTGGAGGAGACGGACACCCTCACCACGATCCGCAACAAGATCAACGAGAAGTATCAGGCGGAGCTGGGGCTCACCGCACCGGAGGACTGGGTGCACGCTTCGTTGAAGCAGGACGTGGACCAGTCCTGGTACCTGACGATCGCCTCGGACGTGCCGGGCGAGGCGCAGCGCATCACGCTGATGGGGGGGGCGGACGGAAACGACCAGGTCCTGCGGCGGCTGGGGCTGATGCGCCTCGAACAGATCGGCACGGTCAGCGCTGCGGACAAAACGCCCGTCTACCGCGAGGTTGCGGCCATCAGCACGGTGGCTGAGGACGCCTCTTTCACCTTCAACGGCGTGCGATATCTCTCCGCGGACAATCGGTTCAAGGAGGCGAGGCGCATCCCCGCGTCGGGAGGGAGCAGCGACTACAGCGCGTCAAAGCTCGTCCAGGTGGAGGAGGGCATGTGGTTCAACCTGAAGCACGCCGGCAGCACGGCCATCACCGTGCGCCACCACGTTCGGAACGGCACGATCAAGGCCCTCGAGGAGGCCAGGGACGGGATCATCCCCAACCTCCAGGCGCAGCTAAATGAGCTGACCTGGGGGCTGGTGAACCACGTCAACGCCTATCAGTATTCCGGGTACGGCATTGGCGGCGACATCACGACGACGGGGGTCGCCTTCTTCAAGCCCCTCAGCACGCGGACCAAAGCGGCCTCAAACCTTTCCGTCAACGATGCCGTAGTGGCGGACAACGCCCTGATCGGTGCGGCGATGGGAAGGAAGAACGCTGCAGGGATCGCCGTGAGTGGCGTGAGCGGTGGGTCGGGCGACGGGAGCAACGCCCTGCGCATGGCGGACCTGGCCTCCGCGCGGGCCCTCAAGGGCGGCACGATGACCATCAGGGGGGTCTTCGACGCGATGCTCTCCCAGGTCGGCTCCGAGGCGGCGCACGCTCAGTTGATGAGCACCGCGCAGGACAGCCTGGCCGAACAGATCGGCCTGCAACGTGAGGCGGTGTCCGGCGTGAATCTGGATGAGGAGCTCATGGACATGATCACCCTCAACCGCTGCTTCGGGGCCATGTCGCGCTACGTGACCACCTTGGACGAAATGCTGAACGCGATCATCAACGGCTTCGGTCTGGTGGGCCGTTAGTCGTCAGGAGAGGTGAGGTAAGGACATGTACAGCCGAGCGACGAGCATGGGGTCCTACGCAACTCTTTTGAGTTCGCTGCAGGGCAACTACAGGAACATTCAGAACCTCCAAAAGCAGTTGGCGACCCTGAAGAAGTACTCCAACCTGTCCGAGAACCCCTCAGCCATCTCCCGTGCCCTTGAGCTGCAATCCGCCATTGCGGCCAACGACGACTACAAGGAGAACGGCGAGAACGCGGTGGCGCTCCTGAAGCATGCGGAGGGCGCGCTGGATCAGGTCCTGAACGCGGCGAAGGCCATCCGGACCCTGGTGATCCAGGCAGGAGATGGCGCGCTGAGCAAGAGCGATCGCGAGATCATCGCAAAGCAGATCGAGGCCAACCGGCAGACCATCCTGGACGCCCTGAACACCAAAGTCGCAGGGCAGTACCTTTTTGGCGGCACGAGCACGGGGGAGGCCCCCTTCGTTCTCAACGCGGACGGCAGCCTGACCTACCGTGGCACGGACGAGCGCATCAAGTACGCGCTCTCGAACGTCCTGAGAGGGGACGTTTCCTTCACGGGCAACGAGGTGCTGCCGAACAACGAGAAGGCCTACTTCATATGCAGCCACTACGTGCCGCTGGACTGGCAGTGGAAGGGGCGTGAGGAGAAGGTCCAGATCACCGTCGGGAACCGGACGATATCCGTCTTCATCCCGGAGCGCTGGATCGACGAGGTGGCGACGGGGAAGACGAAGCCGACGGACTACAACCAGTTCCGCGACCCGGACGAGGTGTCGGGCATCAGTTTGGATGACCTGGCGGCGCTCGTCAACCGCTCCCTGGAGGAGCAGGGGGCGGACATGCTGGTCCGGGCGTCGGTGGAGAAGGACCTGGCCTCGGGCCGTCAGCAGATGGTCATCAAGAGCCACACGGGTGAGAAGGTGGGCATCACCGGCTGGTCCACCACGGACTACATGCCCATGCCGCAGTCCATTGCCGGCATTCAGTTCAAGAAGACCGGGACGACGGCTGGAGGAGGGGTGACGGTGGAGACCCCGAACTGGAACGCCTCCATGCTGGGCGGTACATCGGACATCTCCCTGACGGGGCTGAAGGACAAGACGCTGACCGTCGTCACGATCGCGAAGGACGGGACCCAGGAGAAAAAGACCTGCACGTTTGCGGCGGACCCCGCAAACGTGCAGGCTCTGCTTGCTGAACTGAATACGGCAGGCAATCTCCCCGCCGGCGTCACGGGCTCCGAGAGGAACGGGGAGCTGGTGCTGACCTCCGCGGACGGCAAATCCATCCGCGTGGACGGCACGGCGGCGGAGCAGCTCTTCGGCGCGGCGCGCCGGAGCGAGGCCGCGAAGTACAGCGGCCTCATGGGGAAGATCAGCGTCCTGGGCTGGCGTGACGACTCACTGGGCAAGGGCATCACCATCACCGTGGGTGGCAAGAACTACGACTTCGAGTTTGCCGGAAAGCGCTCCATCTCGGACCTGGTGGCGGAGATCAATAAGAAGATCCCGGTGGACGCCGGCGACGTGCCCGTAGCCTCCGTCGTCGCAGGACGCCTGGTGCTCCAGTCCTCCCGCGGGCAGGTGACGGTGAAGGACCATGGTGCTGCGGGAGGCGTCCAGCAGTTGTTCGGCACGGCGGGGCCGGTGAAGAGCTCCACCAGCTCCCTCGCCGTCAAGGTGGGGGATAAGCTGCCGGTGACGGTCTACGTCAACGAGGGCGACACCCTGGCGGACGTCGCAGAGAAGCTCAACGCCATCGAGGGCGTCTACTCAAGAACCTCTGCCGACGCGGACCAGCTGGTGGCCGTGGCGAAGCGCGTCGGCGATCTGCCTGCAGACAATCTGTCCACGAACGCCGCGGCGGAGTCCCTGCACTACCCCTCCCTCACCATCACGGGGGCCGGAGGGGCGCTGGCGCTCTTCGACTTCACCTTCGCCGAGGACGCCGAGACGGGGGAGCAGCGGGGGGTCGTTGCCTCCAAGCCGCAGACGCGCCCCGTCGATCACAGCCACATGGACGTATTCGACGTCCTGGGGATGGAGACAGCCCTGAAGAGCGTGGAGTTCAAGAACGGCAGGGTCCTGAAGGTCGAGGCCGGAAAGCCGCTGCACTGGCGCGTGATGAGCGGCGGGCACACGGCAGACATCACCCTGAACCCCGGAGAGTACACGATGGACGACCTGGCTGCCCGCATCCGAAACGCCGGCGCGGGCTGGCTCGACGTGACGGTGGACGTGTACAACAAGGACCACCGCAGCGAGGACAGCACGGAGTCGGGGCTTGGCACCAGCTACAACCGGGAGGAGGCCACGCAGCGCCTCGTCATCCGCGGGCTGAAGGGCGAGCAGGTCCTGTTCCTGGACATGAACGACCAGCACTACGCCGACGAAATGGGGCTGTCCACGTCACTCCGCACGACCCCCGACATGGGGGTGAAGAGCATTGCCTTCCCAGAGGCCCCCTGCGTGGACGACGAGCTGGGGGTGAAGGTGCGCGTTCAGATGAACTGCGGCAAAACCTACGACGTCAACATCACGAAGAAGGCCGTCGTGAACCCCGCCACCGGCGAGGTCGATCGGGTGAAGGTGATGCGGGAGATCGTGAACCAGGTGAACGCCCAGGAGGGCTCGAACGTCATGGGGCTCACCGTGCCGGTGGACAAAAACGGCGCGGAGATCGCGAACTCCGCCTCCATCCACTTCCTGTCGGGCGAGCCCTTCTCGGTGGTGGACCTGCCCTTCTCCGACCCCGCCTGGTCGGACTACGCAGGGGGCATCGCGGCCCAGCTCGGCATCCACGGCGGCGTTTCGGCCAACCTGGCGAAGACCGCGACCCCGATGAAGGACGGGGACAAGTTTGGGAAGTCGGGCGTCCTGCGCTTTGAGAGCCTGGGGCACAGCGTGACCATCGACGTGTCGGAGAACGACACGGTGAAGGACGTCATGGACCGGCTGCGCTCCCAGGCGAAGGATTGGCTCTACGTCAACTACTTCGACGCGCACTTGGGGCAGACGGGGCGGCAGAGCGGCGATTATCCCATCCTCTCCATCGCCGCAAAGGACGGCTCGGCGGTCAACGTCATCGACGTCAAGGGGACGATCGCGGAGGAACACCTCGGCCTCGGCACGGGCATCCAGGGCAGCAAAGACGTCAGCGGCATGGAGTGGTCACTGGGGGAGACGGAGGGGAGCGTCTTCTCGATCACCGTGGCCGGATACACGCACACCATCGACATGACGGCGATGCGCGACGTGAACGGGAACGGAAAGATGGACGCGAAGGACCTGGTGGCCACCATCAACGCCCGTATGCAGGACTGCGACGTCAGGGCGGAGCTGAACGAGGAGGGCCATCTCGTGCTGTGGTCCCCGCGGGGCTACTCGATCAAGGCCGAGGTCACGAAGGTGAAAGCGGACGGCACTCCGGCGGGGGCGGTGGGAGATCGGACGAAGGACTTCTTTGGCGGGACTGCCAGTGAGGTTGGGACCTATTATCGGGGCGGGTATAGGTTGGACGATAAGGCCAACGACCGCAAACCCCAGGGGATCTTCGTGCAGAACACGACGAACCGCAGCGGCGCCAACGAGAAGATGCAGAACGGCTACGAGATGTTCGGCGACGTTACTGCGGCGGTGCGGGCCGGGAACCGAACCAGCCTGAGCGAGGTCATGCTGCCGCGCATTGACGCCTTCATCGACAACGTCCTGAGCGTGCTCTCCTCCAATGGCGCCATGCAGAACCGTTACAAGGCCAACATGGACCGCTTGACGACGGAGAACACGATGCTGACGGAAACCCACGACAAACTTGCGACGGTGGACCCGGCGGAGATCGCGACGCAGCTCATGATGGCCAACTACGTCTACCAGTCGAACCTCGCCGTCATCGCTCAGCTGATCCAGCCCAGCCTGCTGGACTTCATTCGCTAGGTCCTGCAAGCCGCAGGGGCGTTCGTCCCCTGCGGCTTTTGGCGGTGTCAGCGCCCCCTCGTGTATAATAGTGCCGAAACGACGGACCGACGGTCTTTACAGGGCCGCGTTGGAAGGTGCAGGGCGGTCAAGGTCTTGTCCGCCCTGTTTTGCTGGCTTTTCGTGGCTGGCGTGAAAATATGAGGATAAAGAGGATAGAGATGTCAGCAACGACGATAGCGACGGAACGGTTTGGCGAGGTCTCCTACAGGGACGAGGACATCCTGACGTTTCCCAGGGGTATTCCGGCCTTTGAGGACCGGCATCGCTGGATATTGGTGGGAAGCGAGGACAACGCCATCAAGTGGCTTCAGAACCTGGAGGACCCGGCTCTGGCGTTGCCGGTGACGACGCCGGACGCGGTGCGCCCGGATTATAATGCGCGCATCCCGGAGGACGAGCTGGAGCTGGTGGGCTCCATGGACCCCGCCGACCTGGCCCTTCTGATCGTGGTGTCCATTCCGGAGGGCGCGCCGTGGAACATGACGGCGAACCTGAGGGCGCCCATTCTGCTGAACCTCAAGACGCGCAAGGCCGTGCAGGTCATCGCGCTCAACGAGGAGTACCCTATTCGCCACGCCGTCTTCCCCGACGACGTGCGCGCGAGGATGCGGAGTCAGGCCGCGGCCGCGGGAGGACGGGGCTGATGCTGGTCCTGAGCCGACGCATCAACGAGTCCATACAGATCGGCACGGACGTCGAGGTGATGGTGATCGACGTCCGGGGCGACGTGGTGAGGCTGGGGATCACGGCGCCTCAGGCGACGCAGATCTGGCGCAAGGAGCTCTGGGACGTCATCGTGTCGGAGAACCGGGTCGCGGCGGAGGCGGCGAAGCGCTCCGCAAAGGCTCAGGGGGTGGGGGAGACGCCGCAGTTGCCGGTCTCGACCTTCTCGCGCCTGTCCAAGATCCCGACGGTACGCCTCAAAGAACGGGACGAGGAATGACCGCGGAGACATCCTGTACTGGAACGTCCGATCATTTGACGTGCCGTACAACCGTTAGCCGCGGATGACAGCGGCGGAAAACCCGTGTTCTCAGGCAGTGATTACGATGTCACTCGAAAGGGGGAGGAGCTTTATGTTTCAATCTACTATGCCAGAAGCTCGGCGTAAGGAAATTGGAAGACAGGTTGCAGATGCAATGAAATTTGGTAATAAGGA